>JBCDJE010000603.1:0-3263 GCA_038748185.1 Bacteroidota bacterium | reverse complement strand
AAGTGTGCTTAATTTTATTTATATAAGTATTAAATTTATTTTAAATGAAAGCAAAAGAGATAAAGGAGCTGATCAATTTTATTGCTAATTCTGGATTAGATGAAGTTAACATTGAAACCGATGAAATTAAGTTACATGTAAAAAAACAAAGCGATACTGTAACTAAAATAATAGAACAACCTCAACAAACTACTATACAACAACCGCTCATCCCACAGCAAATAGTCACTTCCAATACCACCGAAAGTGTAAATCCGCCAAAAGAAGATACTCCCAAAGCTGAAAGTAACAATTATATCACTATTAAATCCCCCATGATAGGCACTTTTTATCGTTCTTCAAATCCTGAGTCAGAGGCTTTTGTAAGTGTTGGTGATAATGTTTCAAATGGAACTGTAGTATGTATTATAGAAGCTATGAAATTATTTAATGAAATTGAATCAGAGGTTTCCGGTAAGATTGTAAAAGTATTGGTAGAAAATGCTTCTCCTGTAGAGTATGACCAACCATTATTTTTAGTTGATCCAGCTTAATGAATAGCTTGAATATCGTCATTTGAAATGGCATAAACTACCTTACCATATTGAACTGAAATTAAATAGCATTATCGTGTTTAGTAAAATACTTATAGCAAATAGGGGAGAGATTGCACTTAGAATAATTAGAACCTGCAAAGAGATGGGTATAAAAACTGTAGCTGTCTATTCACAAGCTGATAAAGACAGCCTGCATGTAAGATTTGCTGATGAAGCTGTTTGTATTGGTCCTCCGCCAAGTATCAAATCATATCTTAACATTCCCAATATTATGGCAGCTGCTGAAATTACTAATGCAGATGCTATCCATCCCGGCTATGGGTTTTTATCAGAAAATGCTCAGTTTGCACAAATTTGTGAAGAATACAATATTAAATTTATCGGAGCATCTGCCGGAATGATTAATGCTATGGGCGATAAAGCGACTGCTAAAGCGACTATGAAAGCAGCAGGTGTACCTACTATTCCCGGTTCTGAGGGTGTACTTTCCTCAATAGAAGAAGGTTTACAACTAGCTAAAGAAATTAAATATCCGGTAATTCTAAAAGCTACTGCCGGTGGTGGAGGAAAAGGCATGCGGGTTGTAAACAGCGAAGAGGAGTTTATAAAGGCATGGGAGAATGCTAAGGCAGAAGCTGCTGCATCTTTTGGTAACGATGGTTTATATCTTGAAAAGTTTGTTGAAGAACCCAGGCATGTTGAAATACAGGTTTTTGGTGATACATTTGGTGCTGCTACTCACCTTTCAGAAAGAGATTGTTCTATTCAAAGAAGACATCAAAAGTTAGTTGAAGAAAGTCCTTCACCTATAATGACGGATGCCTTGCGAAATGCAATGGGAGAGGCGGCAATAAAAGGAACTAAAGCAGTTAAATACGAAGGGGCTGGTACTATTGAATTTTTGGTAGATAAAAATGGAGATTTCTATTTTATGGAGATGAATACCAGAATACAAGTGGAGCATCCAGTTACTGAAATGGTAACTAGTTTTGATCTTATTAAAGAACAGATAAAGGTAGCAGCAGGCATTGCCATAAGTGGGGAAAACTATTTTCCGGTGGGACACTCTATTGAATGCAGGATTAATGCAGAAGACCCTGCAAATAATTTTAGGCCTAGTCCAGGAAAAATTACTAATTTACATTATCCCGGTGGAGCTGGTGTAAGGGTTGATAGCCATGTTTACGCTGGTTATATAATCCCGCCTAACTACGACTCTATGATTGCCAAGCTTATAGTTTATGCACAAACACGAGGCGAAGCGATTGTACGTATGAAAAGAGCATTAGAGGAATTTGTGATAGAAGGCATAAAGACAACCATTCCTTTCCATCTTGACCTTATGGAAAATGAGCAATTTAAAGAAGGAAATTTTACAACAAAATTTTTAGATACTTATGATTTTTCTAAGCTTTCTTAAATAAAGCTGGCATTTTGTAGCATAATGATTTTTACTTTCTTAATTTCTATTTCTTATACTTTGGTATTTTTCACCTTTATCATCGCCTAAATCAATGCAATGCTCTCAATAAAAATAAAGTGATAAATGTAGCGACCAATAATATTTATATGAATTGAAATAATAGGAATATTAGTTGTAGAATTATTTGTTCAGTTCAACCTCAAAAAATTTCGCTCCTTTAATAGGGTTATATCTATAAGGTTTTATTTCGTAAAATCCCATCTTTTTATAAAGTGCTATTGCTGATAGCATTGTTGATAAGGTGTCTAACCGCATTTTTTTGTAACCTAGCTCTTTTCCAACTTCAAGTGATTTTATTAGCATTTTCTTGCCTATTCCCAAACCACGCGCTTCTTTTTTTACATACATTCTTTTTAATTCACAAATCAGACCTTCTAACTCTCTGATACCAAAGCATCCTAAAGGTAATTTGTCTTCGTTGTAAGTTATAAAAATAGTACCCTTGGGTCTGGAATATTGTCTTTCAATATTTTCCACTTCTTTATTAAAACTCTGAAAGGCTAAATCAATCTCAAGTTGAGAAGCATATTCTTTAAACAATTTGGTTGCTACTTTATAATCGATACTAGTTGTTGCTTCTTTCAATTCTGCCATCTGTTCTTATTATTTTAGGTTACTTCAAATAGCAGGTATGCACGAACCAGTTTTTTTTCGTAGCGATGAGCATTGCATACATTATTAAGTGATAGTGTTTTTATGAAAGCCCAAATGAACACATATTTCTCTAACTTAAAGCATCTCAAAAATACTTCTTATCAAAAACCTCTTTCATAATTAAAGCATTTCTGAGCTGATTTTTGTCTTTCAATAAGGCAGCTATTTTGTTAACTTTCTTTTTCTTCTTTCTATAGTTTTCTGCTCGTAGGCTAGGTGTGGAAACTTTCGGTGTGGGTAACTCTTCAATAGATTTTTTTAAGATTGAACCTGTATGTTCTCCGGGCTGTATCAATTTTTCGCCACCTTTTAAAATCGGTTTGTATTCATCTTCTATTTCAAGCCTTTCTTCCAAAACTTCTGTTTCGTCAGGCTTATCAGGTGCTTTAAAAACAGGCTTTTCCGATTTTCCAGTAGTAAATTGTTCCAGCAAGTCTTCAAAAGTAATGGGCTTACTTTCCTATTCTTCATAAACTTCTTCGGGTACGAATTCTCTTTCCTGAGGTTCAGGTATATTTACTTCAGGAGTAGGCTCTGTTCTGGCAGTTTGCCTAGGTCTATTTACTTTTGGTCGTTGTTTTTTTTTTTTT
>JBCDJE010000602.1:0-3263 GCA_038748185.1 Bacteroidota bacterium | reverse complement strand
GTGGAATTGGTTTCTAATAAATCGAAGTCGTCAGACATATAAAATTAATTTAGGTTGTACAGATAACGAACCTGTAATTTCGTGAATTTTTGGGATTCTTGAAATAATTACAAGCTCAAATTATTGGTGTATAAATCATGAAAAATGTTACAGTAACAATCTTCATTGACAGCATGCAAATTAAACAGACACTTGAATTAATTATTTGGCAATACGGAAGAGGCCCAATTTCATGCAAATGCGAAATATAAAAAGCAACATTTTTGTAAGTATATACTTTATATAAAAGTTGTCTTATTTGACCTTAGATGTCCATGGTTCTTGACGGTAAATGACTATTCAATCCTCATAATTTAATATAAGCCCTTTAAATCCTTGAAAACATGCTAAAATATGCAATCAGTACTGAATTGAAGCAAAAATACTTTTTCGTTTAAACCTAGTTAGTATGCCGTTTGTCGATACTATTGTTTACAACTTTATGTAATTTATCGTATTTATGTAACCTTTCAACCAATTTAATTCGTATATTCGCATTGTCTCAATTAGAATGTATTACAGATAATGCCTACATTTATAAAAATACCTGAACTATTGGTTTCAACTCAAAACCTCACCTATATCCTCGTAGCTGTCTCGGCCATATTTTTGGTATTTATTGGTATTGCCATTCTCAAAATGTATAAGCTTAGGTCAGAAGAAAAGAAACTGATGGAGACTAATGCCTTTAAAGAAGCTGAAGATAAAGTCAAGGATTATTCTGGTGGACATTTGTATGGGGATAATTAAAAAGATATCTGATAAATTTGAATAATAAGCAATCGAACTACGATTGCTTTTTTATTTTGAATTGCAGTAGGTCTAACGAATCAACTTCTTATACTTTATTCTCTTCGGCATTAAGTCCCCACCTAAGCGTTTCTTTTTATTTTCCTCGTATTCGGTGAAGCTACCTTCAAAGAAATAGACCTGTGAATCCCCTTCAAAAGCTAAAATATGAGTACAAATGCGGTCAAGAAACCAGCGGTCGTGAGAAATCACAACGGCACATCCGGCAAAGTTTTCCAACCCTTCCTCTAGAGCTCTCAGCGTATTAACATCAAGATCATTAGTAGGCTCATCTAGTAGTAAGACATTGCCCTCTTCCTTAAGCGTCATAGCAAGGTGTAAACGGTTGCGCTCCCCACCAGATAATAGTTTCACCTTTTTATTCTGCTCACTACCACTAAAATTAAAACGGCTTAAGTAAGCACGAGAATTTACTTGGTGGTTGCCCATCATTATTAGTTCTTGCTCATCACTAAAGTTTTGCCAAATGGTTTTTTCTGGATCTATATTGGAATGAGACTGATCTACATAGGCAATTTTTGCAGTTTCCCCCACGACGAATTGGCCTTTATCAGAGGTTTCCTCCCCCATGATCATTCTAAAAATGGTGGTTTTACCAGCTCCATTAGGGCCAATAACACCAACAATACCAGCCTGAGGTAAATTGAAGTTTAAATCCTCATAAAGCAATTTCTCTCCATAGGCTTTACTAACGCCAGAAGCTTCAATGACATTAGTTCCCAATCGCGGACCATTTGGAATATAGATCTCCAGCTTTTCATCCAGCTGTTTTTGATCCTGATTAAGTAGTTTGTCATAACTCTTTAAACGTGCTTTTTGTTTAGATTGTCGACCCTTAGCACCCTGTCTCACCCAATCCAACTCGCGTTCAAGGGTCTTTTGACGCTTAGATGCTGCTTTACTCTCTTGTGCTAAGCGTTTGGATTTTTGGTCTAACCAAGATGAATAATTTCCTTTCCAAGGAATACCTTCACCCCTATCCAGCTCTAAAATCCAACCGGCAACATTGTCTAAAAAGTACCTATCGTGTGTCACGGCAATTACCGTTCCTTTATATTGGGCTAAATGGTGCTCTAGCCAATGTACAGATTCTGCATCCAAATGGTTAGTGGGTTCATCTAACAATAATACATCTGGCTCTTGAAGTAATAATCTGCATAAAGCAACGCGACGTCTTTCACCACCGGATAATACCCCGATTTTTTGATCCCCATCAGGAGTTCTTAAGGCATCCATAGCTATTTCTAACTTAGTATCTAACTCCCAGGCATTGGCGGCATCTATTTGATCTTGTAATTCCGCTTGACGGTTCATTAATTTCTCCATCTTGTCAGGATCGGAATACACCTCTTCAAGCCCAAACATGTCATTAATTTTGTTGTATTCGTCCAAAATAGCAACGGTTTCCGCAGCACCTTCCCTAACGACTTCAATAACAGTTTTCTCGTCATCCAATTGAGGTTCTTGCTCAAGATATCCTACGGAATAACCTGGGGCAAAAACCACGTCCCCTTGATAATTATTATCGACTCCCGCAATGATCTTAAGTAGCGTCGATTTTCCAGAACCATTAAGACCTAGAATACCAATTTTAGCTCCGTAGAAAAAACTTAAATATATGTTTTTAAGAACAGGCGTATTAGCACCTTGAAAGGTCTTAGTTACACCAGACATTGAAAAGATGACCTTCTTATCGTCACTCATGCGTTGTAATTAAATAGTTGCAAATAGAAAAATAACTAACTCTTTGATTTAAATTCGTAAGCTAGTTGATTATTTAACGGGTTAAACACGTCCTTTTAAAGCATTAAATACCCAAGCTATGGCAAAAAAGCCAATACCTACAGAAGCAAAACCCCATCCAGCTACATCATCATATTTAAAGGCGCCTAGACAGATGAGCCCAACCCCAACAAAAATCATGATAAAAGTAGCCCAAGCTAGAACGGTATTTTTGTTCATTGCCATAGTTTTAGTTTTTTAGTTAGTAAGAAACAAATATCGTGAAATTATATAAAGTTGTAAATAGCTATTTTATATTGTGGTTCTTATTTGTAATAATATTGTGGAAATATCATAATACTACTGCACAGGGTGTGTCTTTTATGGAATTAATTCTTGATTTTTTTATAATTACCGGGGTCTTGACCTCCTTTTTAGTTATCTACAGAATAATAAAATTAGAGCGTCAATCATTTTCTCATAGAATACTCATTGCAATATTCATTTTTCTTCTTTTTACTTTATTCAACTTCTACGCTATTGTGCATGATATTGGTATATTATATGTAATTACTTTCTTTTTTGAAGATGCATCTAGAATGATATTAGGACCTCTGATATATTTTTACATTAAGTCTATTTTCAATGATAAAAAAAAGCTTTACAAATCAATTTACATCAATGTATTACCT
>JBCDJE010000601.1:0-3265 GCA_038748185.1 Bacteroidota bacterium | reverse complement strand
TCTTAATAATTCCCCTAGTAAATTGCATCGTATTTTAAAAGACTAAACACTTACTTAGTTGACGCATATTCTACTAAAGTAAATGCCGTATTTCAACTTGTTAGCCGCTATTACGAAAGATAGCCTACTTCTCCAAAAGCTATCTAGTTATTTTCTTTAAGTGGGCTCAATTTTTCTTTGTACTTTTATAGCTGATTAAGCATGAAAAATAATCTTGATGAACTTTGCAGTTGAATTTGAAAAAAAGCCACTTTTTAAAATTTTACAACAAGCTGCACAAAAAATAGAGGTGCCAGCTTATGTGGTTGGTGGGTATGTGCGTGACTTTATTCTTACAAGGCCTTCAAAGGATATTGATATAGTATGTATAGGTAGTGGAATAGCACTTGCTAAAGAATTTGCTACCCACTTACCTCAACCAACACAGGTAAGTTTTTTTAAAAACTTTGGTACTGCTATGGTAAAAACTGAAGAGTTTGAAGTTGAGTTTGTTGGGGCTAGAAAAGAATCATACGACAGAAATTCGCGAAAACCAATTATAGAGGATGGTACTTTGGAAGATGATCAAAACAGAAGAGATTTTACAATAAATGCTATGGCAGTAAGCCTACAGTCAGAAAATTTTGGTAAATTAATTGATCCATTTGGTGGTTTGCAAGATTTAAAAAAACGGACTATAAGAACACCACTTGCTCCAGGAATTACTTATTCTGATGACCCTCTAAGAATGATGCGTGCCATTCGTTTTGCAGCGCAACTTAATTTCGATATTGACCATGATTCATTCACTGCTCTACAAGCAAATAAGGAACGCATTAAAATAGTATCTGGAGAGCGGATTGCTGATGAGCTCAATAAAATTATCCTTTCATCTACACCTTCTTATGGATTTAAACTTTTGTTCCATAGTGGTTTGTTACATCTCATTTTTCCCGAATTTACTGCTTTACAAGGAGTAGAAACAATCAATGGTAAATCTCATAAAGATAATTTTTACCATACCCTTCAAGTGCTTGATAATATCTCAAAAAAAACAGATGATTTGTGGTTGCGTTGGGCTGCTATTTTACATGATATTGCCAAACCTCCTACTAAAAGATTTGACAAGAAGCAAGGTTGGACCTTTCACGGGCACGAAGATAAAGGTGCGAGAATGGTAAAACCAATTTTCAGGAGATTGAAACTACCTCTTGACGACAGAATGCGTATGGTAGAAAAATTGGTACGTTTGCATTTAAGACCAATTGCTTTAGTGAAAGATTCAATTACTGATACGGCTATAAGAAGGCTTATTTATGAAGCCGGAGATGACTTAGAGGGACTTATGATGCTTTGTAGAGCCGATATTACTTCTAAAAATCACCAACGTGTGCAGAAGTATTTGGCTAACTTTAATAAACTAGAACAAAAAATTGCCAATGTAGAAGCAAGAGATCAGATACGAAACTTTCAACCAGTTATTACGGGTGAAGTAATAATGGAAACATTCGGTTTAACACCCTCAAAAATTGTGGGTGATATAAAAATTAAGATTAGAGAGGCTATTTTAGATGGCGAACTTAAAAATAATTATGAGGAAGCTTACCAATTTATGTTAGCGATTGGGAAGACATTGGGTTTGAAATCGATCACAGAGTCACATGATACAGAATAATTTATTATTTAGCATAGCTTGTGTCTTTGTTTTTCAATTTTTCGCTGCATGTAGTCAAGTTGAATTAGACCAAATAAAGGAGTCCTTTACAAATGAAGAGATACAAGCAACCGAAAAACTGAGAATTTACACTGATTTGCCCTTAGAAGACTTTAAATGGCTACAAAATACTTTTTTTGATGAGTACAATATAACATTAGAAGTTGAGCGATTTGGGGCGGAACAAGTGATTAGACGAGTGTATTTAGAAAGGCAAAAACCACAAGCCGATGTAGTTATTCTTTCAAAGGCAGATAGGATTAATCGTATGGCGAAGCTCGCTTTACTACAACCTTTACAAACAAAAAAGCTTAAAGCTATTCCAAAGCATTTTTTACATCCCAAATATTTATGGTTTGGACTGAGTTATTCACCTAGGGTAATTGCTTACTCAAAGGAAAGGGTTGATCCTAAAAAGTTAACATATTATACTGATCTTGCCATGCCTCTATGGCAAGGGCGACTACTTATGGGCTCATCAGAGGATATTGATAACCAAGAATTGATAGGTAAACTACTATACGAAGCTGAGGAAGGAGAGGTACTAAATTGGGTGAAAGGAATTGCACAAAATTCTCAGCAAAAAGTAATTGAAGATGATAAGAACAGACTGATAGATATATTTCGAGGGAAAGGAGATTTAGCTGTTGTAACAACTAAGAGTTTAGCTCAGATGCTTTATACCGGTAATGTTTTAAATAAAAATGCTGTTGAGGCGATTGATGTATTGCTGCCTAATAACAAAAGTCATGGCGCAAGTATTAGCATTACCGGAGTAGCTTTAATAGCAAAAAGTAAAAATTATAAAAATGCTACAATATTTTTAGACTTCTTGTTAAGCCCAGTTACATCAGAAAATTTTGCTGAGCATTTATTTGAGTTTCCTGTAATAAAAAAAGCTGCTCTTTCTGAGAAGCTACAAATATGGGCAAACGTAAAAATTGACACTTCCAGTCAATTTCAGATAGTTGATAAAAAGCAAGAAGTATTGGCATTGATGAAAAAGGCTGATTGGAGGTAAAGTAGTACTTTATATAAATCAGGTTTTTAGCCATTTTAAATACTAAGAAGTGTAGGATTGTAAGAATCTAAATAATTATGGTTAGTAAAATATAAGATACACTAGTTTATTATAGTATCACTTCTCTTGTCTACTCATTTTATCAATCATCACTTTAGTCTGGCTTTCTCGACAATATTGTATTACTACAAATATCAAAGTTCTTGCTTGTAAACATGTTAAGACATTAATACCCAAAAGTTCAGAAATAAAGGACTTTTTGCCGGTAAATTAACTAATATCATCTTATAGAGTCTTGGTAGAATATGTAATAGGGAGTATTAAAAGTAAGGAGGATAATTAAAGATTAAACAAGCAATTATTGAAATGTAAAATATCTTATACCTTTTGCTGTGAAAATTTTTTATGTTAAAGAATAGGTGACTTTCTACTCAGTATTTAAGTTTAACTTATATACTTAAATTAACCTACTGGTTTAGTTATTTTTTGAATCTAAAATATGTAAATGCAACATTGATAATCTAAAGCTTGCTTTTAAAAACATAAACAAC
>JBCDJE010000600.1:0-3268 GCA_038748185.1 Bacteroidota bacterium | reverse complement strand
TCATTTCTTTGAGAATGATCCAAACGTTCCGATCGGGGCTACTTGGATTGAAGCACCGTACTCCACAACGACTAACTTTTGTATGCTTTGAGGGATTTCAATATTTACCCAATCATTTACAGGATTGGGAAATACATTTAGCCTTTCAACAACAAAATTATTTTCAGTATTAGTTACGATGTTACCGCTGTAATCTACACTTGGGAAAGAAGTTATATTTAATCCTACAGGATCGAGCCAGTTAACTAATCTTCTTTGAGACGAACTCCCATTAGATCGCCAATGGAAAGCTACTTTGCCAAATAAATCAAACCCTTGAGTTCGATTACAATTAGACAAACCGCCAGTTAAAGTACCAATTACTTGACCGGCATTATTAAACAATGGCGCACCGGAAGAACCTCCCTCAGTAATGCCAAAACCATTTTCAGTTTGTGTCCATACTACACGCCAATGGGTATTTCTTATACTACTATTTTGAGAAAACTGACTTGATTCAATGCTTGAACTAAAAGTAGAAATCTTTTTAACATCTCCTTGGGGGTGATGAATGCTAACTCCATCAGATACAATCTGTTCTGCATTAGACCAACCAGCAAATACAGGCGCAAAGCTTTGTGGGATATTATTTTTCAATCTTAATAATAAGAAATCTGAACCGGTCTCTCCTCCTATGTCATCGCTGTGAGAAATCAAATCTGCCCCAATCATAATTTGCTCAGAAATATCGCCAGCTGAAAAAGCTCCTGTACAATCGCTGGTTTCGTAATTGAAAAAGAAAATCCATTGATCGAAATTACGTTGAGGTATAATTTCTTCTGTAGCTTCATTCAACCCACAATGCATGGCAGAAAGTATATAAGGTGTAAAATCTTGTTGAGTATTATTTACAATTACACCACTACACCACCCAATAGCGTTACCGTTTCTTATCAAAATTCTCACAACTGAGCGCCCAACTTGCTCCCATAAATCTCCCTCTTCACAGCTAATATTTACATTGCAGGAAGATGCATCTCCAAAATCTTTTCTTATATCTTTGGGCAACACATTTCTTACCGCTAAACCAGCTGCTTCTATGATTATATTTGTTTGAGAGATATATTCTTCATCTACTTCAAAAATTACTTCCACATAATCTCCATAAACAAAGCTACTACTCAGTATTTGGTTATTAACGTGCTCTGCTTGGTAAGGCCCAATTTCTTGATTGCGGTAGTTTCCCTTTAATTTTAAAGTGCTACCTTTTGGCAATTTCACATCAATAAAATACAAGTTAATTGCCTGTACATCAGGTGAAGTATAAGCTAGTATACATCTTTTTTTACCATTATTAACGGTTTCCCATTTGCCCTCTTCTAGTAAGTTATCATATATATCGACAACACTTCCTATTTTAGCTAAGGTAGCTGTTTTATCTAGTGTTTGAGCACTTACCTGCTTATTATTTTCTATTAACTTTACAGGCAGTTGTGCCAATTGCTGTGCTTGAAGAAGCTGTGAAATACTATAAAAAAGAAGTAGTAGTTTAAAAAATCTGGTTGAAAACTTCATAAGAAAAAATATTCTGTAAATCTAGTTGACTTATACAATTAAAAAAATCAATTTACAGTATGTATTGGTTCACAAACTTGATATGAAAATTTAAGTAAAATGCATTTTTCTGAATAATTAATCCCTCTATATTTGCCTGCTTATTTCAGCAATTTTTTTTATGAAAACTTTAATAGCACCTTCTTTATTAGCGGCAAATTTTAATTACTTGCAACAAGATATCGAAATGATAAACCAAAGCGATGCAGATTGGATACATTTTGATGTAATGGATGGTAGATTTGTGCCTAATATCTCATTTGGCATCCCTGTTTGCCAGGCAATAAGCAAAATAGCAAAGAAACCCATCGATGTTCACTTGATGATTGTCGAGCCGGAAAAATTCTTAAAGGCATTCAAAGATGCCGGAGCTGCTTCGATTTCAGTACATATAGAAGCTGCGCCACATTTACACAAAGTAATCGCTGAAATAAAGGAATTAGGTTGCTTAGCAGGTGTAGCTGTAAACCCGCATACTCCTATTAACTCACTGGAACAGATTTTACCTGAATTAGATTTTGTAAACCTAATGACAGTAAACCCAGGATTTGGAGGGCAAAAATTTATTAAAAGCTCACTGGAAAAAGTAAATCAGCTTCGAAAATTAGCCGATAACCTGAAGCCTAACTTGCATATAGAAGTAGACGGAGGTGTAGATTTGGATAATATAGCGAGTTTAAAAACTGCAGGAGCAAATATTTTTGTGGCGGGAAGTGCTGTATTTAAAGCTAAAGAACCTAAAGCAGTAATTACTGAAATGAAAAGTTTATAACTATGAAAAGACATTTATTCAATTTCTTATTCATAGTCTTACCTTTTACAACATCTGGGCAGCAAAAAAATGAAGTATTATTAGCTTTAGAGATAATGGAAGCACTTTCATCTCCTGCTATGGAAGGAAGAAAAACAAACACAAAAGGTAATAAGAAAGCTCGCATCTATTTAATAGAACAATTTGAAAATTTAGGCCATACAGTAAAAACTGATACTTTTAATTTTAGGACTATCACAGATCAGGTTGAAGGGATCAATTTAATGGTTGAAATAAAAGGGAGTAAGTATCCACAAAAATATATAGTAATTTCAGCACATTACGATCACTTAGGTATAAAAGACAAGAAAATTTATAATGGTGCCGACGATAATGCTTCTGGCACAGCAGCTTTACTAAGCTTAGCAGCTACATTTAAAGAAAATTCACCTCTTCACTCCCTCATATTAGTAGCTTTCGATGCAGAAGAAATGGGTTTACAAGGTGCTAAGCACTTTGTAAAACATCCTCCAATTAATAGAAAAAGCATACAACTTAATATTAATATGGATATGATAAGCCAATCTGAAAAGGGAGAGCTGTATGTTTGTGGCACCCATCATTACAGCTTTACAAAATCCATTATTCAAGATGTAGCAAGTAGTTTTTCTAAAATAAAGATACTTTTCGGACATGATATCCCTAATACAGGAAGCAACGATTGGACTAATCAATCCGATCACTATGCTTTTCATAAAGTAAAAATTCCATTTATTTATTTTGGAGTAGAAGACCACTCATATTACCACAAGCCAACTGATACTTTTGATAAGCTTACCAAAGATTTTTATCTAAAAGCAATACAATTTATTACAGCAACAGTAAATCAACTTGATCAAGAGCTGGAAAAAAGTAAAAATTAAT
>JBCDJE010000599.1:0-3268 GCA_038748185.1 Bacteroidota bacterium | reverse complement strand
TGAATAACCGATTAATAATTATAAATTTGCAACCTCAAAATAAGGCTTACTTATAAAACATATTTTTAGTCATGCCAAAAGTAAAGACAAAATCAGGGGCAAAAAAGCGTTTTAAATTAACCGCCTCTGGTAAAATTAAAAGAAAACATGCTTTCAAAAGTCATATCCTTACAAAAAAAGGAACTAAGCAGAAGCGTAACCTTACCCGTATGGGTCAAG
The DNA here is from genome assembly GCA_038748185.1 of Bacteroidota bacterium. Classification (GTDB taxonomy): domain Bacteria; phylum Bacteroidota; class Bacteroidia; order Cytophagales; family Flammeovirgaceae; genus Chondrinema. Next base: position 3,049 of record JBCDJE010000599.1, on the reverse strand, counting down.
TACACGAATCTGATGTAGCTCGTGTGAAAGACATGTTAAAAATCTAATTTATTCAATTCATTTAAACTTAATTTAAGATGCCTAGATCAGTTAATCACGTTGCTTCTAGAGCCAGAAGAAAGAAAATCTTAAAGTTAGCGAAGGGTTATTGGGGAAGGAGAAAGAACGTCTGGACAGTTGCAAAAAATGCTATAGAAAAAGGTTTACAATATGCTTATCGCGATCGTAAACAAAAGAAAAGAAAATTTAGAGCCCTTTGGATTCAGCGCATAAATGCTGCAAGTAGAATGCACGGAATGTCTTACTCTCAATTTATTGGGAAAATAAATAAATCAGATATTAACCTAAATCGAAAAGTTCTTGCCGATTTAGCAATGAACCACCCTGAAGCTTTTAAGGCAGTTGCTGATAAAGTAAAATAGGTTAGAAATATTTATAGAAAAAGAAAGCCCGATTATTTCGGGCTTTTTTATTTTACAGCGATCATAGAAATTTCGACATTCACATCTTTGGGTAACCTACTTACTTCTACTGTCTCTCTGGCAGGAAAATCTTTTTCAAAATATGAACCATAAATATCATTCACTTTCCCAAAAAAGCTCATATCACTTAAAAAAATACTAGTTTTCACCACATCTGCAAAACTATAGCCTGCTTCTTCCAAAATGAAGTTCAAATTCTTCATTACTTGAGTGGTTTCGTCTTCAAGGCTATTCTGTATCAGTTCTCCAGAATCTGCATTTAAAGCAATCTGACCCGAAATATAGAGCGTCCCATTTGCTAAAACTGCTTGGTTGTAAGGCCCTATCGGTTGCCCTGCCTTTTTAGTAAAAATTATCTTCTTCATTTTTATATTTTTTATTCAACTGTTACTGATTTGGCTAAATTTCGAGGCTGATCTACATTACATCCACGCATTACAGCAATATGATAGGATAGTAATTGTAATGGGATAACTGAAACCAAAGGCATTATGGCCTCATGAGTAGCAGGCACTTCAATTACATGATCCACCATTTTAGGAATTAACGCATCTCCTTTGGTTACTACTGCAATCACTTTCCCATGTCTGGCTTTTACCTCTTGAATGTTCGATACAATTTTATCGTAAGAACTATCTCTTGTAGCAATAACCACTACGGGCATTTCCTTATCAATCAATGCTATAGGCCCATGCTTCATTTCAGCAGCAGGGTAACCCTCTGCATGAATATAGGAAATTTCTTTTAGTTTAAGTGCTCCTTCTAAAGCAACAGGAAAATTGTAACCCCTACCCAAATACAGAAAGTTTTTAGCGTCTTTATACAACTCTGATATTTGTTCAATACTATCATTCAAAGCCAATACCTTTTTTATTTTTTCCGGAATACTTTCTAACTGCTTAGAAAGCTCAATAAATTGATTATCGGAAATTGTTTTTCTAGCTTTTGCTAACATTAACGCCATGATATATATCACAGTAAGTTGTGCCGTAAAAGCTTTGGTACTGGCTACACCGATTTCAGGGCCTGCATGGGTATAAGCTCCTTCATGAGAAGCCCTGGCAATTGAAGAACCCACTACATTACAAATTCCTAAAATAATCGCTCCTTTATTTTTTGCCAATTCTATAGCGGCTAATGTATCAGCAGTTTCTCCTGACTGGGAAATTGCTAATAAAACATCTCCTTCGCTTATAATAGGATTGCGGTATCTAAATTCAGATGCATATTCTACCTCTACTGGGATTCTGGTAATTTCTTCAATAACATACTCCGCTACTAAGCCTGCATGCCACGAGGTACCACATGCTACTATCACAATCCTTTTGGCTTCTATTAAATCCTTGAAATGTTTTCTAATACCACCAAGCAAGGCATGATCCTTATCAGAAATTAGCCTTCCGCGCATACAATCTGCCACAGATCTGGGTTGCTCAAAAATTTCCTTCAACATGAAATAATCAAAACCTCCTTTCTCTATGGCTTCCAATTCCATTTCGAGAGTATGAATATAAGGCGATTGTTCTACCGATTCTATATTTTTTATACTTATACCAGTATTGCGATTGATAATCGCTATTTCTTCATCGTTGAGATAAACTACGTTTTTCGTATATTCAACAATTGGAGTAGCATCTGAAGCAAGAAAAAATTCTGAATTATTTTCTCCTATACCCACTACCAAAGGACTGCCTTTTCTAGCGGCAATTAATTGGTCGGGCTTATCTTTTGAAATAATAACAATAGCATAAGCGCCAATTACTTTGGTGAGCGCTATTCTTACGGCTTCTTCTAGTATACAGTCATTATTTTTTTGGATGTCTTCTATAAAGTGGATAAAAACTTCTGAATCTGTCTCACTAGTAAATACATGTCCTTTAGATTGTAATTCTTTTTTTATAGAAGCATAATTTTCTATTATACCATTGTGTATAATAGCTAATTTTTGGTCAGAAGAGTAATGTGGGTGAGCGTTTACATCGTTTGGTTCACCATGGGTAGCCCAGCGAGTGTGCCCAATACCTATATCTCCTACAGGAAATTGACTATTAAATGATTTTTCGAGATCAGCTACTTTACCTTGTTTTTTAAAGACTTTCAAGTCATCTTTCAGTACAGCAACTCCTGCACTGTCATATCCCCTATATTCTAACCGCTTTAATCCTTTAATTAAAACATCATAAGCATTTTTCTGCCCGATGTAAGCAACAATTCCGCACATAAAAAATATTAAATAAGTTTAAAAAATCCTTTTAACAATAATAGTATTTGATATTTATGAAATAATAACTTTTCATGAAAAATATTGGATAAAAACTAAAAAACCCTTTGACTGATTCAAAGGGTTTAAATCTAATAATTTTAAAATTAATTGGCGTTTGGCCTACTTGTATAAAAAAGCTTCAACTTCAATGGACTATTTGCTGCCTTATTATCACCAAAAATACATTTTAAAAGACCATTACTCTGCGAAAAAGGGTTGATCATCAAACCATTATTTTCGATATTACCGTTCAAGATATCTTGGATATAAGTGGTTATATCTGCCACCGGATAAGTGCCTGCAC
>JBCDJE010000598.1:0-3269 GCA_038748185.1 Bacteroidota bacterium | reverse complement strand
GTTAGAACTGGTAAAATAATTACAACCAAGTATTTTAAGGAACTGATCTTTCGCATTGTAAATTTATAAATCGAACTATAAAAACAAATATAGTTCGATTTTTTAAAATTCACAAGTCACTTATGTTACCAATCTTGTCTTACTTCTGTTACCAATCTTGTCTTTATGAGTTTACTCGCATGAAATTATTAAAGAACATAAAAAAAGACTGCCTTTTCAAGCAGCCTTTATTTTTAAAAATCGGAATCTATTAGAAAAAATTGGTCCAAATATACCCTAGAAACATTAGCGGTATTGCCACAATGAGCAACCAAACCGTTCCTTTTAATCTACTCGTTTTCTTTTGCTTCAATATTCGGTTTTGTAATTTAAAAATTGTCAGGCATTATTGCTTTACAACCTTTTGAGACAAGACCGCGCTTGCTCCAACATAAATGGTCAACATGTAAATACCGTTTTCGATATTATCCAGATTGATCTCATTATTCATCCCACCTCTAACTTCACTCGTTGACACTAAACGCCCCGATAGGTCAGTTATTTGTAGAGACATAGCTCCAAGGATCTGATCATCAATTTGTAAATTTACGATACTTGTTATTGGGTTAGGATATATATTAACGTTTCCTTTAAGAAATTCGTCTATACCTAAGGTAGTTTCCCAAAAGGTAGATCCAAAGTCAGTTGCCGTTCCAGTAAAGTTATATGGGGACGAACCGTTCAGAAAATTATTAGCACTATCCCATCGACCTGCACTTACTGCCTGCCCTACTCTGGACTGGTTGGCTGCACCCCACTGCACATAATCAATAAGTATCTCCGGATCTGAAGACCCAAAAATATTGGTTGAAAAAAGACTGAAGCCATCAGCCGCAGCATCTACATTATAAGAAACAACTACTGAACTGTTTGGATCTAAATTGGTTGATCCGTTAGCAGCGTTGCCTACGCGCACATAAGTACCAGGTCCCAAACAAAGCCAATAATCATCAATGTCCAGTGTAGCATTGCCCATGTTCATTAAAGTTATTTCATTCGCATCTGTATCAACACGCGCCACCCTAATAACAGCCTGGGCATCCATTGTAAAGTTCAAAGCAAAACCAAATAGTATTAACATTGAGATGTAAAAAGGTTTTTTTTGAGTAATTCTTTGTTTCATAGTTATGTTGTTAAGATTAATAAATAGGTGTATAAGCATTAAGTCGTAGGAATATTCAATGCATAACAAATGAAGTCTAAATAATTTTAATATGAACTAAATATTGAAAGTGAGATAATTAATGATTCAACTTTAATTCATGCCCATATGATGACAAATAAAGGTGTAGAAACAAATCTCTTTAAGTCTTGTAATTGAATTATTTCCTTACATTTAAGCCCATAATAATTCAGCTCCGATCAGACTATGAAAACGACCTTTATGTCTATGGTGATTCTTGTAATCACTTCGACCTTTTGCTACGCACAATTTGTAAAAGAAACTTCTATTAATGCACAAATTGGTTATGGACTAAGTGCACCTTATGAAAGTTTTGACAATGTTGTTGATAGCGGTTTCTATTTTGAAGGTGAATTAGTTCTTGAAGTCCTCTCATGGTTTGAAATTAGACCCTATTTTGGTGGTGTTTTTACCAATTCTAATGGTAAAGATATCGACAATAACCCTACATTAGAAAAGGCAGAAACCAAAGCAATTTTATTAGGTGGTAAAATGCGTGTAAGGGCTCCCATCCCTTATATTGCCCCTTATATTGAAGTTGGAGTCGGAACTTCAATTGGACGCTTTACAACCTTTGCAGGATTTGATAACATTGAAAAGAGTGGCGTCATTTTTCATATCCCTTATTCCTTAGGGCTTGAATTGGGCAAGAACAATGGCGTTGATCTCGGGCTTTCTTATTATTTTCAACCTTCTGTAAGACAATATGCTGGGGCATTTGCCATAGGCGTCACATTTCCCGTCAACCTCTAAATCCTGATCTTAATTGAAGCATTATGACATTTAGTATTTATGATTGAAATTTAGTTATAAGACTTGAATTTATTATTCAATTTAACCACATTGTTGAGACCATAAAGTAATAAAGCGCTCACAATCATAAAAATCGGTGTTTTGTAATTACCTAGCCATGTATTTAAAGTCCCATAGTCTAGGCTCAGTACTTTAAAAAGTAAATATGTCATAATTAAAACCAGCACTGTACAAATGGTTAAAATAGTTCTGTAATATCGCCCAAGTATAAGTGACTTAGTGTGTTCTCTTTCCTCAATGGCCCTCATTAGATCATTGACGAAATCCTCTGAAGTCTCTATTGAACTTTTTTTAATGATTCTTTTATACTGATCCTCATTCATAATAAATAGTTTATGTCCTCACCTAAAAGCTGTTTTAAATGGAATTGCAGATTATCCCTGCCTCTATGTAAATCAACTTTTATCTTAGACGGTTTAAATTTAGTTATCCCCTTTATTTCCTTAATACTTAGCTCGCACAAATAGAAGAGCCTTAATACCAATGCCTCATCTGCTCTTAGACGAGTTAAGGCCAAATTGATATAATGTTTCTGATCTTCATCTTTTAAATGGTCCTTATCTTCTATTTCAATTATTGGACCACCAATTGTGTCATCATCTATCGAGTCCTTGATGCGGCGTTTCTTTAATTCATTATAAGCGGTATTCACAACAATCCTATACAACCAAGTTGTAAAAGCAGAATTGAACTTAAAGCTCTTCAGTTTATAGTAAACTTTTATGAAAACCTCTTGGACAACATCCTCAGCCAAGACCTCGTTCTTTAGAATTGAACAGGCAAGCGTAAGTGATACATCTTTATAGTTATAGACCAATTGTCTAAAAGCAGACGTATCACCTTTGTTTGCTCTACGAACTAAATCGTAATCTTCTAATTGACTCTTATTCTTCAAGCTTTTTTCTGATGAAATGCGCAGTTACCAATCCTGCTGCTCCAAAAATCAATATCGTCCCCCAAACCAATAGATCTGTGGTGTCTTCTGTTAAATCAATAGAGGTGAAAATTGAAGACACTAGTAGACCAATTCCCAAACCAAATACAATACAACCTAAGTCTAGGTATTTATATTTGACGTTTCTATTTTGGATATAAATTCCTTGCTGAATCATTTCTCTTTTTGTCAAATAAGTATATCTGGCAATGATAAATACTATGAGTAATAAGGCTATTAAGATTGCCACGAACATGAGGGCTTCATTATAATTTTCCATGATAAATATTTTTAAAAGTG
>JBCDJE010000597.1:0-3271 GCA_038748185.1 Bacteroidota bacterium | reverse complement strand
GTGGGCAAGAAGCAAGATGGAAATATAGAGATTACTATTTCAAATAGAACGGATACAGCAATTAGTAATGAGCATTTACAGCTAGATTCTCCTTACTTTATTTCAAAAGAAAAAATAGTAACTATCCCATCTAATAGATCACAAAAAATATCCATGGCTTTGGTATGGAAAGAAGGGAAAACGCTTGATTTAAAACAATCTTGTTTTGATTATAAAGTAACATTTCATAATCTTTCTATTGAAAGAGCTATTCCAAATTATGGTGTTTGGAAACTTATAGGGCCTTTTATTAAAGATGATCCCGATCTAGCGCCTATGCACGAAAAATATCCTGATCACGGATTGGCATCATTACCTTCATTTAATTATATGAATAGAGATAAACTCAATTTGAATGAAGAGTTTGTAGACATAGATTCTATAAGAACTTGGCAAAGCAATGGTAAACTAGTAGATCAACCTTTTGATGTACAGACAATATTTCCTGAAGGATTTAAGCTAAACCTCAACAATTACTATATAGGTAGGGGAGAAAGAACCATCTATTTATATACTAAATTACAAGCAAAAATAGCTACCGAGAAGTGGCTGATGATTGGTTGTTCGGCATATTTCAGGATATTTCACAATGAAAATAAAATTTACCAAGCTGATCAAATTATCAGGTCTTGGCCTTATGCTCATTTCATGAAGTTGGATATTGAAGCAGGAGAAAACCATTTACTGGTTAGAATTGATACACCAACCGATAATTTTGATTTTGAAATAGGTTTAAAAGAATTTATAGCAAAACATCCTCATCAAAGTGAATGGGAAACAGAAATGGTTTTTAACTCAGAAAATTAGAATTTTTACATGAAGTGCAGATATATCCTTTCTTTAATATTACTTCCTTTTATTTTCACATCTTGCAAAAAAAAGACAACTGATGTAGCCACTAACTTTGAGACAACAAAATATGTAAATCCTTTTATCGGAACAAATGAATATGATGGAGGGAGGACACAACCGGGCGCTATGGTTCCTAATGGTATGGTCACACTCACCCCGGCCAATATCTACCGCGATACAACAGCTTCAAAGGGACCTTCTACTGGTTACACTCATGGCAATTCTGAACTTTTTGGTTTCACACATCTAAATCTGAATGGCGTCGGTTGTCATGAAGCAGGAAGTATTACGATTATGCCGTATTCAGGTAATACCTCTTTTTTACCCTTAGAAAGAAAATCGACTTATTCAAAAGAAATTGCTTCTCCAGGATTTTATAAAACCTATCTCGACGACCATGCTATTGAAGCAGAACTCACAACAACATTAAGGACAGGTATTAGTCGATTCACATTTGAAAAAGAAGGACCTGCACATTTCATACTTGATTTGGCATTTTCGACAAGTCATAGCAAAGAAGGTGCTATTGAATTTGTGAGTAATGATGAGGTAACGGGGTATAAGAAAGATGGGCTATTTTGTGGCTGCCCCAATGGAAGAGAAGTATTTTTTGTAATGAAAATGAATAAAAAGGCTATAAATACTTCACTAATAAAAAATTATAAAATAGTAGACGCACAGAAAGTCGAAGGTAAAGTAGGAGTAGACTTTGAATTTGACATGAAAGAAGGAGAACAGCTAATCGTAAAAGTGGGTATCTCACATGTAAGTATCGAAAACGCAAGGGAAAATCTCGAAACAGAACAACCCCAATTTGATTTTGACCGAACACTTGCCACAGCAAAAGACACTTGGGAAAATATGTTGAGCAGAATAAAAGTAAAAGGAGGAACTGAAGACGATAAGGTTAAATTTTATACTGCTGTTTATCGGACACTGCTTTCTCCATTTGTACTTGAAGATGTAAATGGGCAGTATCCGGCTATGAATGGAGAGGAAATCTTAACTGTTGAGAAAGGACATCATCGCTATACGCACTATTCTCTTTGGGATACTTACAGAACACTTCACCCTTTTCTTACACTTTTCTATCCAGAACTTCAAGATGATATGACCAAATCTTTGGTAGATATGTACAAAGAAAGTGATTGGTTACCACTTCACGAATTACGAAGCGAGGAAGTATATGTGATGGTAGGTGACCCTACAGTATCAGTAATTTCCGATTCGTATGCTAAGGGCTTAAGAGGTTTTGATGATAAAGCAGCTTTTGAAGGTATGCTGAAAAACGCTTCATACCAGCATCAGGTTCCGAACCCTATTCGCCCTTGTATGGAGGAATATAAGCGCTTAGGATATATTCCATTTGAATGTGACAATGAAAAATATGTACCCTACACTGGCACAGTTAGAAAAGGTGTTTGGGGCAGTGTTTCTTCTACTTTAGAATACAACTATTCAGATTGGTGTGTAGCGCAAATGGCAGGCTATATGGGAGAAAGCAAAATACAAGAGGCATTTACACAGCGAGGCAAGCAATACAAAAATCTCTATGATGCAGAAACAGGTTTCTTTAGGCCTAAACTTTCAGACGGAACATGGGCAGATAATTTTGATCCTTTAGCAGGATTGAAAGAAGGAACTAACAGGGCACAGACCAAAGGAAAAGGTTTTGTAGAAGGTTGTGCCTGGCAGTACTTGTTTTTCGTCCCGCATGATGTAAACGGATTAATAGAGCTCGTTGGTGGAGAACGAAAATTTACTAAAAGGCTTCAAGAGTGTTTCGATAAGAATTACTTCGATATGAGCAATGAACCAGATATCAATTTCCCATATTTGTTCAATTATGTAGCAGGAGAGGAGTGGAGGACTCAAACCCAAGTGCGAAAATGCATTGATCAATATTTTAAAAATGCCCCCGATGGTTTACCGGGTAATGACGATGCAGGAACATTATCGGCATGGCTGGCTTTCTCCATGATGGGTATTTACCCAGTTAATCCCGGTGAGCCTGTGTATCAATTAACGAGCCCTGTCTTTGATGAAATAGAGGTTCAGTTAAGTCCTAAATATCATTCTGGGAAATCACTTGTGATTAGTACTTCTAAGGAAAATAATACTCAACATTTAATTGAAAGAGTTTCATTTAACAATAAGACTATCAGTAACTTTTCTATCAATCATGAAGATTTAATTAAAGGTGGAGTGTTAAACTTCCTTTTGAAATAAAGCTTGATAGCAAAGGTTACCTAGATAGGATACTTTTAAACTTCTTGTTTCCTAGGTATTTACCTAGCATATTCTAAATAACTTGATTGTTTTTAGACATGCTAATCATATTTTAGCAACCTGAAAAGCTTTAAATTATGATAAACAGATT
>JBCDJE010000596.1:0-3274 GCA_038748185.1 Bacteroidota bacterium | reverse complement strand
TTTCAAAATAAGTATATTTCTTTGTTACAACTCTGTAGTTTTTACACCTTGAAAAAGGTACCAAACCTAAATTTTTTAATACAATGAAAAATACATTTGCTGCAATTTTCGATATGGATGGTGTAATTGTAGATAGCAATCCTTACCATAAAATTTCTCTTGATCAATTCTCCACTAAATATGGAATAAGGTTCACTGAAGAAGAGCTTCAAGAAAAATTATATGGCCGAAGAAATGCAGAATGGCTACCACTTTTCTTTGGTAAGGAGCTCAGCGAATCAGAAGTGGAAAAATATGCTCACGAAAAAGAGGCCTTATTTAGAGAAATCTATAAAAACGAAGTTGAAGCACTTCTCGGGTTGGAAGATTTTTTAAAGATACTTACAGCATCGGCGATACCTTGTGCAGTAGGTACTTCTGCACCTCCAGAAAACGCTGATTTTATCCTACAAAAAACAAACTTAAATAAATATTTCCAGTGCGTGCTTGATTCACGACATGTTGAGATAGGCAAGCCTCACCCTGATATTTATCTCAAAGCAGCTCAAAAACTCAAAATACCAAGCAGGCAATGTATTGTTTTTGAAGATTCGCTACCAGGTGTAGAAGCCGGATTAAGAGCAGGGGCAAAAGTCGTAGGCGTTGCTACAACCCATAGCCATCAGGAGTTGGCAAATACGCATTTGGTTATTGATAATTTTAAAAATTTACAAATAGCCGATTTAGAGAAACTATTTAATTGATACTGATCTATATCTTTATATATTCATTCAAAAAAAACTATAGAAATTGGCAAAAGAAATATTATTTGGCATTGATCTCGGTGGTACTAAAATAGAAGGAACGGTCATTAGGTACGATGCTTCAAAACCACATATGCTGGAAACCATCTCTCGCATCAGAATTCCCACAGAAAAAGAGAAAGGTTACCAACACATTATTAACCAAATAAAAGAGCTCACCTTACAACTTGAAGAAGCTAGTGGAGAGCAAATTAAACACTTAGGTATCGGCACACCCGGCGCTATTGATCCTACTTCGCAGTTAATGAAAAATAGCAATACCACTTGTTTAAATGGAAGGCCATTTCACAAAGACTTACAAACTGCCTTGGGTTATCATTTAGTAATGGCAAATGATGCTAATTGCTTTGCTTTAGCAGAAACTAAACTTGGTATTGTACAAGAAAAACTGCCTGATGCTAACGTTGTATTTGGCGTAATTATGGGAACCGGAGTTGGTGGGGGTGTAGTAGTTGAAGGAAAAGTTATCCATGGAAAGCATGGCATAGGTGGAGAATGGGGACATAATTTTTTACATGAATCAGGAGGAGATTGCTACTGTGGAAAAATTGGATGTGTGGAGACAATTCTTTCAGGTACTGGCCTACAAAAATATTATTTCGAAAAAACAGGTAAAAAGATTCCTCTAAAAGAAATCTATCAAAAATATGTAGATAAACAGGATGAATTTGCTATAGCTACCATAAAACGCCTCATCAATTATTTTGGAAAAGGATTAGCTTCTATCATTAATATTCTTGACCCCGATGCAATTGTACTTGGCGGAGGTGTAGGAAATATTCCTGAATTATATACTGCTGGAAAAGAGGCTATAAAAGAACATATTTTTAATCCTGACTTGCAGACAGCAATCTTACAACCCAACCTTGGAGACAGCGCTGGCGTTTTTGGCGCTGCATTGTTGACCAGAAACCATTAACACACCCTACATTTATTAAATATTTTTTACTTTCGCGAAAAATTTATCTATACAAGTTAAGTATTACAAAATATGAGCAAAGTACTAATTATTGGTGCAGGAGGTGTTGGAGCCGTGGTCACTCATAAATGTGCAATGCTATCAACCGCTTTTTCTGAAATCTTACTGGCAAGCCGTACCAAATCTAAGTGTGATGCTATTGCTCATGAAATAAAAGTAAGACATGGCGTTTCAGTCCAAACAGCTCAAGTTGATGCCGATCAAGTTCCTGAACTAGTAAGTCTGATTAAAACATTTAAACCTGTAATGGTGATTAATGTAGCACTACCCTACCAAGACCTCACAATAATGGATGCTTGTCTTGAAACACGAGTACATTACCTCGATACAGCTAATTACGAGCCTATTGATGAAGCTAAATTTGAATATAAGTGGCAATGGGCATATAACGATCGTTTTAAAAAAGCTGGTCTTATGGCACTTTTAGGTTGTGGTTTTGATCCTGGTGTTACCGGAGTCTTTACTGCTTATGCGCAAAAGCATCATTTCGATGAAATACATTACTTAGATATTGTAGACTGTAATGCAGGAGATCATGGTAAAGCATTCGCTACTAATTTTAATCCTGAAATTAACATCAGAGAAATCACACAAAAAGGAAGGTATTGGGAAAAGGGAGAATGGAAAGAAATCGAACCACTTTCTGTACATAAATCTATCAATTATCCTGAAATAGGTTCTAAAGAATCCTACCTGCTCTATCATGAAGAATTAGAATCGCTCACAAAAAATATTTCTCATTTAAAACGTGCCCGTTTCTGGATGACCTTTTCAGAGCAATACATCACGCATTTGCGTGTATTAAAAAATGTAGGTATGACTCGAATAGACCCAGTACTTTATGAAGGTAAAAAAATAGTACCACTCCAATTCTTGAAGGCGGTATTGCCAGAGCCTTCATCTTTAGGCGAAGGTTATACGGGAAAAACTTCTATCGGATGCCAAATAAAAGGTATTAAAGATAGCTCAGACAAAACTTATTACATTTACAATAATTGTAATCATGCTGAAGTGTATAAAGAAGTAAAAGCGCAGGCTGTTTCTTACACTACAGGAGTTCCTGCAATGATTGGCGCTATGCTAATGCTCACAAATAAATGGATGAAAGCTGGCGTTTTTAATGTTGAAGAATTTGACCCAGACCCTTTTATGGATGCACTCAATCGATTCGGGCTACCCTGGAATGAAAAAGTTGATATAGATTTGCCCCATAATTATGAAGATTAATCCTTAGTCTTAGTCACTACAAATTTCACAAAGTGTTTTTCAGTTAATTTAATATTTATGAATAAACTTAGACTCTACATTATTTTAATTTTTGCTATATTTTTTTCTGCAGCTTATTTAGCAAACAAATCAAATAAAATCTCTCATAAGAACACACCTGTCTTCGTCGAAATGTATACCCCTATTTGGGAAGAGGCAAAAAAGCAAGTAATAGAAATTGCTCAAGCAATGCCAGAGGAGAAATATAGATTTAAACCCTCTGACG
>JBCDJE010000595.1:0-3287 GCA_038748185.1 Bacteroidota bacterium | reverse complement strand
TTTTCGCATAAAGCTTTTAAACATTTATGAAGGAAGAAGATACCCCTAATCAAATACCTGCTTGGTTAAAAGAAACCCAAAATAAAAGCTGGGAGCCAGAGATTATTATTTCCGGTCTTATCTTAGCCTCATTGTTTATTTTACCTGAAAAGCTATTTGTATTTTGTACAATGTTGATACAAGAATACGCTGTAGAATTTACAAGTGTCTTTTTAATTATGCTGTACCTATCGCTAGTAGTAAATGTTTTTAAAGTTTTTTTTATCACTCATTTACTCTCTCGACTTATCTGGACGGGTTTAGTCGGGCTTAGTTATGCATTCCCAAGAGGAGTTGATAGTAAGAAATCATTCAAAAAATTCAGCCATTACAATTTTTCTAGTCCTACTGAATTAGTGATTAAGCTTGAAAAGTGGTGTAGTATGTTGTTTGCTTTTCCAGTATATATAGGCATTATCTTTATAGTATTCACACTCTTATTATTCCTGATTGTAACATTAAGTACTATACTTGATTTAGGGTTTATAGCAACTTTCTCTCTTTTTTTTATTATTTGGTTGTTCTACATGATTATAATACTCGTTTATAATCGCTCACCTGTTGCTGAACGGATTGGCACTTCTATTCCTAGCACTATTTCATCTGTTTATCAAAGTAATTTAGGAAAGTGGAAAGTTCAGCTATTTATTATAATTATCACCTTAATAGCTATTCCATTTATATATAATGATCAAAAAGACATTATACTTTTTGGAAATTTAGCTAAGATCGATTCTGAACTGGCTTGGCCTAATAAGGCTAATTGGTATGAAGAATACCACGATAAAAGCAAGCGCTATCCTCGGGCTTTTATAAAAACAGCTTCTGTAAAAGATGACTTTCTTATGTTTAATGTGGTATTTTTTGCGGAAGATAGTAAGAATGTATCTATAGTTTCTAATCATCTTGAGCTGATTGATAGTTTAGATTGGCATACCATAGAAAAGCCTACCGATTTAATGAGAGTTTACCTTAACGATTCGCTTATTTATAATCCCGAGTGGTATCAGGCGGTTTTACCCATTACTCAGCAAAAAATATTGCAAGCCTTTTTAAATATAGAACTGTTACCAAAAGGGAGACATGTGATTAGAATTGAAAAACTATGTTACTTTGACTTAGGTTTTAGCAATCCTGAAGTGAGATATAGAGAAAAGTGGGCGGAAATTCCTTTTGTAAAGCTTCATTAACTAGTCGAATATTTAAGATTATACATTTACCAGTTTTCACTTATTTGTGCTGTATTCCACAACCTAAGAGTATATCACATTGTAATGCATAATAGCAAAGCGATAAGCATTGCTTTTTAGAAATATTAAGAAATAATGTTCATACGGCAATAATTCTAGAAAAATATTGTGGAAATATTGAGTATTTTTATCATCAAAAAAGAATTATAATGAGATACCCAAATTTTTTAATACTAGTAATGTTAGCTATTCTTGGGATGCATGTGAACACTCAAGCCCAAGATATAGAAGATTTTGTAGCAAAATACACTTCTGAGAATGGTGAAGGTTATATGCAACCATTTGCCAATGCCTTTGGAGCAAATCTTAATAGTGGTCTTTTTAGCAACGCATATATTCCTGAAAACGGATTTCGCCTTCAAGTTGGATTAGTGGCTATGACAACAATCGTAAAAGATAGGGATAGAACTTTTACGGCTACTACTGATGATTTTTTTACGCCACAAACGAGTATTGAAGCATCAACTGTTTTTGGTAGTACAGAAGGAGTTAGTGTAGAAGGTGATGGTGGGACAGTGTATAATTTCCCGGGAGGGCTTTCTGTTGATATGCTTCCTTTAGCTGTTCCTCAAGTTACACTTGGTGCAATTAAGGGAACTGAATTACTGGTGAGGTTTTTTGCATCAGATATCGGTGAAGATGTTGGACAATTAAACTTATTAGGTTTAGGTATCCGTCATAGTATAGATCAATACTTACCCGAAGCTTTTCCTGTATCATTAGCAGTAGGTTACTACTGGCAAAAGCTAACTTTAGAAGATTTTGTTGATAGTAAGAATAGTTTTATCAGTGCCCAAGCGAGTTTCAGAAAAGGGCCACTCATTTTATATGGAGGCCCAGGATATGAATTATCTTCCTTAGAAGTAACTTACACCTTTGAGTCAGGCGATAATTCAGAAGATATACAACTAGATTTAGACAGTGACAATTCACTAAGATTCACTGCTGGGGTTGGCTTGCAATTGGGCTCACTCTACCTAAATACTGACTATAATTTAGGTGATCAAAATGTATGGTCGGCAGGTTTAGGAATTATATTTGGTAAGAATAAAGAATAATACTCATTTAATTATAAAAATTACAATCTAACTTATTTTAAAGCTTATGGATATGAGTAAAATACACAGATTTTCTACTTCCATCTTTATAGGATTACTCTTACTATTTAGTGGTTGTGAGGAAAAAGCATTTAACTTCGTTTTGAACATAGACAATGCGTATGAATTTGCTGTTTTTGATGATGGTGTTTTTTCTGTTGGAGAAACTATTGATAAAGATGAGCTGCTAGAAGATATAGAAATTGAGTCTGATGCCGAAATTGAAGCAGTAAATATTGAAAGTATTGCTGTAAAAATAACGGAATTAGATGGCAATGCGGCTAATTCTGTTCAGATGGATGGATTACTCTATTTGGATGGTGATCTATCATCATCTCCAATAGTTGTATTCAACGACTTAGTAATTGATGAGAATACAGCAAGCGAATTTATAGCCATTACTACTCTTAATGCAGCCGGAGTGAATGCATTAGCTGATAAGTTTCTTGCTTATGTTGAAAATACTGATTCAGAAGAGTTTATCTTCAATGTAAGTGGCTCATCTATTCCCGAAGACAGCCGTATTGAAGCCAACGTTGAGCTCAAAATTAGAGCGACTGTTAAATTCAAAGAAAATTTAGAAGTCCCATTTTTTGTTGGAGATGATGAATAAAGTTTCCCTCATTCATTTGAGAAAAGGAAGTGCAAATTACTTCCTTTTTTTATTGTCATAAAGTTCTGATAGCATCAGTTTAATACTTTTAACTTAATTTATATACTCTCTTCGATTTAACCTAAGATAATTATACACATTTTTTATAAACTCTTAATCTCCTCAAATATACTCGTATTTTTAAAAGCTATTTTAGACTTTACAGGAGTGGTTTTTAAAGAAGATTTCACTAAAAAAAAGAAAATTCCAGAACGTAAATAGGTTACGTTCTGGGAGGCTTTCTTTGTA
>JBCDJE010000594.1:0-3287 GCA_038748185.1 Bacteroidota bacterium | reverse complement strand
TAAGAATATTCTTTCAGGTACTGATTAACTTGAATAACATTAAGTTTAAACTTTTTCATCAAAATTCTAGGGTCTTTAGTGCCTGATTTTATAGCACCTATAATATCGTCAGGTACTGAGCTAAAATCGACGTTTCCACCTGTTCTATCAGGTTTTTTAGGTACTGTAGCACCTGATTGAAAGCCTATTTTTTTTTGCTCTTTTTCCTCATTAGAAATTAGGTACTGATTAGCACCTGAGTTAGGTACTGAATACTGCTTTGCTAGTCTTATTAAATTACCTAATGAGTAGCTATCGATTTCATAAGTTTCGGTAGGTTCTATGATGTCTGCTTCCTGGTACAATTTATAGTCGTAGTAAGAAATAAACCAGAGACATAGTAATATTGAAACCTCAACTATACAGGATGCTACTAACCAAAATGTTCCATTAAATTCCCACTTATTTTCTGCCCTAGTTTTAATACCAATATAGGTTTCTTTAAAATCGGCTAAAGCAATAGAATGCTCAACTCCTAAAGCTATTAAATCATTATTATGACGCTTGATAGTCTCTTTTACAGTACCATCGTAGATATTAATTTTACCTTTCCAAGTGACGGAATTTTTAAACTCTGCCAGACTAGTTTCAATAGTCTTAGTTTTGTCATCAAAGAAATTATTGATACTATCTCTTTTAGTCTCATACTCACTTTCAATATCTTCTAAGCTTGTATCAATCTTTTCATAAGTTACTTTAGCTCCGTTCACGGATAAATAGACTGAAAGCCCAAAAACAACTAATGCAGGTAAAGCAACGATACTTAGTTTATCGCAGTAATAAGTAGTAATTGCCTTGTCTGCAAGAATATTTTTTAATAGTTCAAGCAGTACCAAAGCAGTTAGGACAATACCCCCTCCTATCCAAATTGGCAAAAAGTCTATGCTAGATAGAAGAAAGCCAAAACCAGTAGTAATACTAAATACTGCTAAAAAGTACCGTACCACAAGTAATAAGCCACGTAAGTCTTTATACTCTTCAGTAAAAGGTTTGTAGGAAAATTTTTCTTTAACACGCTGTAATCTTTCTACGCTTTTCTTGCGTTCAAATAAATGTTTTAGATTTGCCATGCTCTATTAATTTAGGGTTCGTAAAGCCCCGGCTAGAGAAGCAACTTGCACCGGGGCTTTTATAAAAAAAAATAAGATAATTGTGTACTATTTGTACCCTAAATATGTAACTACTTGATTATCAGCTATAATTACTTTTTGTATTGGAAAGTAAATCTAAATATAGTTTTTAAGATTTCTCACAACTACATTTACTGAACTTTGCAAAGTATATATCCTATGAAACTCCATTATAATGCACCAGTAATTCTAACCTTTACAATATTAAGTTGTATTGTACTGATATTAAATCAAGTTTTAGCAGGGATACTTACTTTTTTCTTTTCAGTAGGCCCATCAATGAACTTATTTAATATTTTAGACTACCCTAGACTTTTCACTCATGTAATTGGGCATGCAAATTGGGAGCACCTTATAGGTAATTTTACATTTATATTACTTTTAGGGCCTATTCTCGAAGAAAAGTATTCTTCTAGATCGCTATTAAAAATGATAATTTTTACTGCACTAGTTACAGGAATACTGAATGTTTTACTATTCGGAAATGGATTGATGGGGGCAAGTGGAATTGTTTTTATGATGATATTACTTAGTTCAGTTGTTAATTTCAGGCAGGGTTATATTCCTTTAACTTTTATTTTAGTAGTAATCCTCTTTTTAGGAAAAGAAATTACAAATGCATTCAGACCCGATAATATATCACAGTTTGCCCACATTTTAGGAGGTATTTGTGGGGGTATATTTGGCTTTTATAAAGGACCAAAGAAAAAAACATTATCATAAAAAAAGTTATCTCTAAATAGAGATAACTTTCAATAAATAGTATTACACTAAGAGAAATACTATTTATTTCAATTCAACAGAAGCTCCAGCTTCTTCAAGCTGCTTTTTCAAATCTTCGGCTTCTTCTTTTGAAGCACCTTCTTTTAATGCAGTAGGAGCCGAGTCTACCATCTCCTTTGCCTCTTTAAGTCCTAATCCTGTTAAGCTTTTTACTAATTTAACTACTGCTAATTTTGATGAACCAGATGCAGTAAGTATAACATCAAATTCTGTTTTCTCTTCAACAGCATCGCCTTCTCCTCCACCTGCTACAGGAGCAACCACTGCTGCTGCTGCCGCTGGCTCTATTCCATACTCATCTTTCATTATTGTAGCTAAATCGCTTACTTCTTTTACCGTAAGGTTTACTAGTTGTTCTGCTATTTCTTTTAAATCTGCCATTTTTTTAACTTTAAAAAGTTTTTTTAAATCTGTTTTATATTGTGGAAGCAATAAGATTTACCAAACAAGTAAATCTAAAACGTAACAGCATTCAATTTTAATCTTGACTTTTTTCTTCTAGTGTTTTTAATAAACCAGATATTGTCTGCCCTCCACTCTGCAATGCCGAAATAACATTTTTCGCGGGCGACTGTAATAAGCCAATAACTTCTCCCAAAAGCTCATCTTTTGATTTGAGCTTACTTAAAACATCTAAATTATCACTTCCAATAAAAATATCTGAATCAATCGAAGCTCCTTTAAACGCGGGCTTCTCAAGTCCATTTTTTTTATGGAAATCTTTTAAAAGTTTTGCAGGAGCATTTCCTACTTCAGGTGAGAAAATTACACCAGAAAAGCCTTTTAGAACTTTCTCCGAGAACTCTGTATAATCTGTTTCTAATGTTTCTAGTGCTTTTCCTATCAAAGTATTTTTTATTACCCTGTATTCTAATCCCTTCTCAAAGCACATTCTTCTAAAATCATTAATTTCAGAAACAGTTAAACCTGAGGCATCTGTAACATAAAAATAATCTGTAGTTGAAAGCTTTTCGCTTAATTCTCCAACTAGTTGTGTTTTTTCTTCTCTAGTCATGATTATATTCCTGATATTAAAGATTTGTCTATTTTAATGCCGGGACTCATAGTACTTGAAAGTGTTATACTTCTAAAGTAGGTTCCCTTAGCTGCTGAAGGCTTTAGCCTCGAAATAATTTGGATAAGTTCATCAGCATTTTCCTTAATCTTATCGGAAGAAAATGAAACTTTTCCAACACTTGTATGAATAATACCAAACTTATCAACTTTAAAATCGATCTTACCGGCTTTCACTTCTTTTACTGCTTTACCTACATCCAAGGTAACAGTACCTGCTTTAGGGTTAGGCATTAAACCACGTGGACCTAGTATTCTACC
>JBCDJE010000593.1:0-3304 GCA_038748185.1 Bacteroidota bacterium | reverse complement strand
TTCCGGTGTAATTGCTACAAATACTACTGTAAGCAGAGCAGGTCTTAAAACTTCTGAAGATACCATAAAAGAAATAGGAAATGGTGGTTTAAGTGGTAAACCCCTCAAAACTAGATCGACTGAAGTAATTAGGTATCTGTATGGGAAATCGGCACATCAACTTAAGATAATTGGTGTTGGGGGTATTCATAGTGCAGAAGACGCTATTGAAAAACTGCATGCCGGTGCATGTATGGTACAGCTTTATACCGGTTTTGTTTATCAAGGACCTAGCATCATCACAAAAATTAATAAAGCAGTAAAAAAAGTTAAAAATAATTTGCAGGTAAAAGAAGGCTAATAAATAAAGTGAACGATAATGAACATACTTTTTACAATTTCGTACACATCCCAGTTTGCATGGCTTAAGCTATATTATCATAACTTTCTGGCTATCAATATTTTACCTTCAATGGCACAAGGCTTGGTAAATTCTTAGCATAACAATATTTCTCCAAAAGCATATTGTTAGTTTAAAATATTTGATTGTTGTAGTTTTAATAATTGTGGTTGTTAAAAGCCGCTTCTTTGAAGCGGCTTTTTCCATTTTCACTATCTTTTTTTATAAAGGCTTATTGTACTTGTTGTCCATATATTCAAAAGCTTCCTTAATAAGCATTTTCAATACTGTTATATCTACATCTTCAAGCTTACTAATGTACAAACACGATTTACCAATTTTATGTTTTCCCAGCTTTCGCATTAAACTATCATATTTTTCAAAACCCGGCATAATATAAAGTGTGAGACTTTGCTTTCTTGGAGAAAACCCTGTAATAAAAAAATCTCCTTCTCTGCCACTTTCGTATTTGTAGTGATATGTTCCAAACCCTACAATACTATTTCCCCACATTTTAGCTTCCGCATTAGTAATCTCCTTCATTATTTCTAGCATCTTCATGCTATCAATCTTTCTTTTTTCATTTTCTACACTTTCTAGGAATGCTAATACATTCCCATCATTTAATTTAGTTTTTAATTCTGCCATCTTAAGATTTATATATTCATCTAATGAATATAAGCTTTTATTTGCCCTTAATCAACTGAATGGTATCACAAAATAGCGCCTTACGCTTAGGAAGTATCAATCGGAAAATGAATGTATGTAAGTTATGTACTAAAGATACATTGAATGTCTCAATCTAAAGTAATTGGATAATTAGTGGGACTCATATACCATTTCAGGTTCTGCAACTTCCATATATCCATTACTATTTAATCCTATTAATTGCACACTTTTCAGCTCATTGATTAATAATGGATCGTACTTAGCTGTTACCCGAATATAATTTTCTGTAAAACCATGCATCATACCCTCTTCAATATCATTCTCAAATAACACTGTAGCTTCAGATCCAATATGCTGCTCGTAAAAAACTCTTTTCTTTTTTTGCGAAAGGATTCTCAACATTTTTGAGCGCTTCTGACGAATTTTTAAAGGTACAGCATCAATCATTTCAGCAGCAGGTGTATTGGCTCTTTCTGAATATGTAAAAACATGCAAATAGGAAACATCCAACTCATTTAAAAACTGATAGGTAGTTAAAAAATCAGCTTCTGTTTCACCAGGAAAACCTACAATTACGTCTACACCAATACAGCAATGAGGCATTAGCGTTTTTATTTTTGCAATGCGATCAGCATAAAGCTGCCTTTCATACCGTCTGCGCATTTGCTTAAGTTGCTTGTCATTACCAGATTGCAAAGGAATATGAAAATGAGGTACAAACTTGTTCGAATCGGCAACAAATTCTATAATATCGTTACTTAGTAAGTTAGGTTCAATAGAGGATATCCTAAATCGTTCTATACCTTCCACTAAATCTAATGCATTTATAAGATCATAAAAACGATATTGCCTTTTTCCGTTTACAATGCCAAAATCACCAAGATTTACTCCAGTAAGTACTACTTCTTTTACATCGGTTGCTGCGATCTTTCGAGCATTTTGTAAAACATTTTCAACTGTATCGCTTCTACTTTTTCCTCTTGCTAAGGGAATTGTGCAAAATGTGCAATTGTAGTTGCACCCATCTTGTACTTTCAGAAAAGTACGAGTGCGGTCATTCATAGAATATCCACTAACAAAAGACTTTGCTTCTGTTACTTCAGTTGCGAAAACCTGTGGTTGATTAGGCTTTACAAAACCATCTAGTAAGTCGATTAATCTAAATTTTTCAGCAGCACCCAGAACAGCATCCACTCCAGGGATTTCAACTATTTCTTTGGGTTTTAATTGTGCATAGCAACCGATTATAGTTATGTAAGCTAGAGGTGCAACTTCTTGGGCTTCTCGTACGATTTTACGGCATTTTTTATCGGCATTTTCTGTAACAGAACAAGTATTGATAATAAAAATATCAGGCGTATCGGTAAACGCTACTTTGCGGTAACCGCGTTCTTGAAACATTCTCGAAATAGTTGACGTTTCAGAAAAATTCAATTTACACCCTAATGTATAGAAAGCAACTTTCTTCATTTACTTAATCAATTTACAATTAATACCGCTGTAATTAAAGAGAAAATCCACTATTATAAGAGTAGTTTTCAAAACAGAGGTGCAAATCTAAGTAAAATGATGATTACGTGAAAGTTAGTCAAACTATCAACAAGGCAATTTAAACACTTAGCTCATAAATAAAATAAGCATGTTACTATTCACACTCACTAGAGCAGTTTTACAGCACAGAGTGATATCATTATCTCCTCATCTATTGTGCTGCCTGCGCATCTTTGGCTAAGACTCTATATTGAAACTCATTGATATTTCGCTCAAAAAGATAGGAATTATAACTTGCATTAATAACGGTGGAGGGATCTCTTCTTAGGCGGTAACCTTCCCAAGAAGCCTTAGCATTTTTTCTGTGGTATCTTATAAATTCTCCTTGCTCATATACGAATTTAATTTCTCCTTTGGCATAAAGGATATGTAATTCATTTTTATGCAAGGAAATTTTGTGGCATTTCTCAACTACAGTTTTATACTCAAAAAAACTATCAGAATTGTAAAGGATAACGGAATTCTTTTTTCTTACAAAAGAAATCTGATGGTCATCCATAAATCGGCGTGCCTCTTCAGTAATTTCAAACGGAGCAGCAAGGAAGTAAGTAATAAGAATGAGTAATGTAGTTTTCATTGGATTTTATTTTGAAATTAAGCGTAAAAATTGCCTAAGAGGATTCATTAAACAATTTTATTTCAGAACACCAAATAAGTAAAAATTATAATAGGTTTTTTCCTTTATGAAATTTAAAAAATTTCAAT
>JBCDJE010000592.1:0-3304 GCA_038748185.1 Bacteroidota bacterium | reverse complement strand
AATAAACTCGATATAGCCAATATTCCGGTATGTCAAAAGTTTTGCGATAGCTTCGAACTAAGAGGTCTTAAGAGAAGGTAGATAAAATTGTTGGAATTTAGGTAGGGAGTTAGCAATATGAACCATTCTATCAATTATTTACTTCAAGAGAAGAAAATGCTACAGAAATTACATTTAGTAAGTGTAATTTTATAGCTTTCTTACCTAAAGGAGGTGGATTAACATATAGAATTTTGTATAAACAGTAAATTGATTTTATTCGTAAACAGACGTCAATTCAAAATCTTAGAAACCCTTATTCATTCCTATTAAACCTGCTGAACACATTTCCAAAATTTAATTGATTGATGATTTGAATAATGCTTATTTATTATTAGGTGCAAACCTTGGCAATAGAAGTATAACACTAAAAAAAGCGCAAGCATTTATTGCTGAAAGTATAGGTAAAATAAAATTAATTTCTTCTGTATATGAAACTAAAGCTTGGGGAGTTACTGAACAACCTGATTTTTTGAACTTAGTATTAATGGTTGAAACAAATTTATCCCCTAACAAGCTATTGGAAAGTCTTCAAAAAATAGAATTCTTATTAGGAAGAAAAAGAAAAGAAAAGTGGCACGCCCGAACAATTGATATAGATATACTTTTTTATAACGATTTAGTAATCAATTTACAAGATTTAAAGATACCGCATCCTGCAATAACAGAAAGAAAATTTACACTTGCTCCTTTAGCCGAAATATGCCCTGATTTAGAACATCCGCTCTATCAAAAAAATATTACACAATTGCTTTATTTGTGTAAAGATGAGTTGGAAGTTTGGAGGTATATTCGATGAAGAGAAGTATTCTGCCTAATTCAATTAGTATTAATTTCCAAAATTATATCTTTGATTTGCTATACTAATAATAGTTGAAGCTTTAAGCAAATATGGGAAGAAGAAAAAAGCTGAAATCATTTGAGAAAGTACTTATAAGCGACATAGCAGCAGAAGGAAAATCTGTTGCAAAAGTTGATAATCTTGTAATTTTTGTTCAAAAAGTAGTTCCTGGCGATGTAGTAGATATTCAAATTATTAAAAAGCGAAGGAACTACCTTGAAGCGATTCCCACCAAATTTCACCAATATAGCAAAGATCGCCAAGAACCTTTTTGCAGCCATTTTGGTGTTTGTGGCGGTTGTAAATGGCAAAATCTTAAATACGAACAGCAACTTGCCTATAAGCAAAAACAAGTAATTGATGCGTTTGAGAGAATAGGAAAAATAGCAATTCCGCAAATTATTCCTATTCTTCCATCGCCAAAAACAGAGTTCTATAGGAATAAGATGGGTTTTACTTTTACAAATAATCGATGGTTAACTAAAGAAGAAATTGACAGTGAAACCGATGGACTAATTGATAGAAGAGGCTTAGGCTTTCATTTACCGGGCAGATGGGATAAAATACTTGATATTGATAAATGCTTTTTGCAAAGAGATCCATCCAATCAATTAAGAGATAAGATTAAGGATTATGGGATTTTTAACAATCTACACTTTTTTGATTTAAGAGATCAAACTGGTTTCTTAAGGCTCATAACTATTAGAATTGCTAATACCAATGATGTAATGCTCATTGTGCAATTTTTTGAAAATAGGGTAGATGAGATTCGTTCCTTCATGGAATTTATCAAAGAAAAATTTCCAGAAGTTACCTCGCTAAATTATGTGATAAATCCTAAAGGAAATGATACCATCTATGACCTAGAGGTAGTAAATTACCATGGGCAGCCCTATATAGTCGAAGAAATGGAAGGGCTTTATTTTAGGGTGGGTCCAAAATCATTCTTTCAGACAAATTCTACGCAAGCTTATAACCTCTATTCTATTGTAAGAGATTTTGTAGATACAAGTAAAGATGATGTTTTGTATGATCTTTATACTGGTACAGGAACTATTGCACTTTTTATGTCGCGAAGTGTAAAAGAAGTAGTAGGCATAGAATCGGTTAGTGGTGCTATTGATGATGCACGTGTAAATGCTCGGATTAACAATATACAAAATGCCCAATTTTATGTAGGGGATATGAAAAATTGCTTAAATGATGCTTTTTTGAATCAAAACCCTCATCCTGATATTATCATTACTGACCCACCAAGGACAGGAATGCATCCTGATGTATGCGAAATGTTACTTAAAATTGAGTGTCCCAAAATTGTTTATGTGAGTTGCAATCCGGCAACACAATCAAGAGATATAGCCATATTAAGTAAAAAATACCAAGTTGAAAAAATACAACCAGTTGATATGTTTCCTCATACTACACATGTTGAAAATATTGCTTTACTCAAGTTGAAGTAACTGATAACATGTTACTCAATTAAATTATTTACTGCTTTTATCCAGCCATTTGGTCCAACGCCATCAATTTTAACTAAATTGGTAGCGCTCAGATCATCCCACCATTTTCCGGGCTTTTGTACTAAAAATGGTTTATCAACCGCATTTAATAAGGGTAAATCGTTAGCGCTATCACCTAAACCAACAGACATTGTTTCAAGATGCATTTTTTGAAAAAAAGTATGCAGTAATTTTACCGCTTTACCTTTATCACTTTTGTTAGAAATAACCGTATGAAATTTTCCTCCTGCAGTACAAGCTAAACCTTCTTGCTCAAGTAATGCAACCATTTTTTTAAAATGAACACTATCTTTATCTCCCTTTATCAGCGTTTCGCTGTAATCGCGACTAACAGCTCTTTGGCTTTCTATTTCATTTAGTTTTAAAATTTGAGCTACTTCTGCTAAAGGCAAGTCTGAATAACCATATACTTTTGCACCACTTATCTCTCTTGCTTTAGTTATTTTTGTTAGAATTTCTGCTCGATTTACCCCTAGTTCAATTACATAAAAGTTGTCTATTTCTGTTTGGTAGCTAAAAGTAAATGGAAAATAATTTTTAGGTATGAAGATAGCACTTCCATTTTCAGTAATAAAGGGGGCATTTACACCTATTTCCTTCCGATAATAAGCTTGCTCTTCACGTGTTTTAGAAGAGCAAAATACTACAGGAATGCCCATAGCTTCAAGCTTACGAACCAAAGGTGCAGTGAGGTTAAACGAGTAATCCTCAAAGTCAATTAGTGTGCCATCGAGATCACTATAGATGACTATGTTTTTCATAGAAACACTCAACTTATACTTATTTTACTTCTAACTGCCCACCTTTTGGCAAGTCACCTTTTTTAGCTGCTTTTGTTTCTCTTATAAGTTTTTTTTCTTTAGTAAATGGTTCGTAAGCAGATAAGTCTTTTGTAAAAAGATTT
>JBCDJE010000591.1:0-3308 GCA_038748185.1 Bacteroidota bacterium | reverse complement strand
TGAAAAAAAAGATAGATAATCTTCACCTTAAAATTAATAAACAATATGAAAATTTTAGTTTGCATAAGCCATGTTCCTGACACCACCACTAAAATTAAATTTACCGATAACAAATTAGATGAAACAGGAGTGTCATTTATAATTGGTCCTTACGATGATTATGCGCTGGCAAGAGCAGTTGAGATAAAAAATGATACAAATGGCACAGTCACAGTAATAAATGTTGGAACGGCTACTACTGAGCCAACCTTGAGAAAGGCACTAGCTATTGGTGCTGATGAAGCCATTAGAATAGATGCTGAACCTATTGATGCTTTATTTGTCGCAGAGCAAATAGCTGCCACTGCCAAGCAGAACAACTATGATATGATATTAATGGGCAGAGAATCTAGTGATTTCAATGGAGGTTTAGTACATGGAATGGTTGGAGAGATGTTAGAATGGCCTTCTATTGCTCCTTGTATGAAGCTAGAGATGAATGGCAATACAGCTACTTTAGCTAGGGAAATTGAAGGAGGTAAAGAATACTTAGAAGTAGATTTACCTTTTGTAGCAGGTTGCCAAGAACCCATTGCTGAGTGGAAAATACCAAATATGAGAGGTATTATGATGGCTAGGAAAAAGCCACTAAATGTAATCCCACCTGTAAGTGTAGAAGATGTGACAGCTTACAAAGCATTTGAGTTGCCGTCTGAAAAAGCAGGCTGTAAAATGATTGATGCAGATAACCTTGATGAGTTAGTTACATTATTGAAAAATGAAGCCAAAGTGCTTTAACTTTTTTGATTACATCTATTGATTTAGTCTTAAGTCATTTTAATTCACCTTAAAGAAATTGTAGATATGTCGATATTAGTATTTGTAGAAACAGATAATGGAAATATAAAAAAGTCTTCACATGAAGCTGTTGTTTTTGGTAAAGAAGTAGCCGGAAAAATAGGTGGTTCGGTTACCGCCCTTGCAATGGGAAATGTAGATAATACTGAATTAGCTGCATTGGGTAAGTATGGTGCATCAAAAGTTTTACATGCAACCGATGAAAAACTCAATGACAATGTAGTAATGGCAACGGCTACCTTAATTGCAGCAGCAGCTACTCAAGAAGGCACTTCATCAGTAATTATGGCAAGATCTTCTTTAGTGGATGCTGTTGCTGCTAGAGTGGCTATAAAAATGAAAGCAAGTGTGGCTACTAATGTGGTAGCATTACCTGATACAAGTAATGGTTTTGTTGTAAAAAGAGGAGTATATACGGGGAAAGCTTTTGCTGATGTGTTATTACCAGGTGCAAAACGAATAATTACCATTGCTAAAAATTCAGTTGCTGCAGAACCAGTAGAAGGAAGTGCTTCGGTAGAAGTCTTCTCAGCAAGTTTTACAGATAATGATTTTGCCACTAAGCGGAAGGAAGTGCAAAAAGCAGAAGGAGATGTCTTACTACCAGAAGCAGATCGGGTAATATCTGGTGGAAGAGGACTAAAAGGTCCTGAAAATTGGGAAATGATAGAAGATTTAGCAAAAACTTTAGGAGCAGCAACAGCATGTTCTAAACCAGTGTCAGATATGGAATGGAGACCGCATCATGAGCATGTAGGACAAACAGGTATTAAAATTAGTCCAACATTATATATTGCAGCAGGTATCTCAGGAGCCATACAGCATTTAGCCGGCGTAAATTCTTCTAAAGTAATTGTGGTAATTAATAAAGATGCCGATGCTCCTTTCTTTAAAGCAGCAGATTATGGCATAGTTGGAGATGCTTTCGAAGTAGTTCCTAAATTGAATGAAGCGATAAAAAAGGTTATGTAAGTCAACAGTTTGCTTTCATTGATTTTACAAGACCCAAATATTATTATTTGGGTTTTTTATCATATTAACAGAAGGTTAAGTTTTCTCCAATAATAAATTTTTATCTCTCTCCTTAAAGCTATCTCAAATTGCATCAACTTTTGTTAAATTTTTTTGTGAAGACATCATTTCTTCATAGTTGTGCATTTCGGATGGAATAATAACATTAAGAGAATAAAAAACTACTAGCTTAAGATGCTTGTAGTTTTATTTTATTTTCTAAATCTTTAATTACTTCTACACTTTCATCGAACATCTCTGGCGGATATTTTGGATCAAAAACCATTGCTTTAAAAGTGGATAAACGTATGCAAACTTCCCCATCAACAATCTGTGAACAATCTAGTAATTGTAGCGATACTTCTTCTTGAGTCCAGTATTCCATATTGAATCTTTTGATTTAACCCAAAACGTATGCATCCATCCATTCTGATAATTATGTAAGTTTCAGTGGTTTATTGATTGATGTACTGCCAATTTTAGTTATTTGAGGGGCTTTTATTAAGGTTTGTGTGGACTAAAATAATTAGCTTTAAAGCATTATTTGTAGTAAAAATGAAATTTACACTTCAAGAGCAAGACAAACATTCATCTGCACGTGCGGGTGAGTTAGTAACGGATCACGGTAAAATACAAACACCTATATTTATGCCTGTTGGTACTGTCGGTACTGTAAAAGCCGTTCACCAACGAGAATTAGAAAGCGATATTCTTGCCCAGATAATATTGGGGAATACTTATCATCTTTATTTACGGCCTGGGCTTGAAACCATACAAAAAGCTGGAGGCTTACATCGGTTTAATGGTTGGCAAAAACCGATACTCACCGATAGCGGTGGTTATCAGGTTTATTCCCTTGCTGAGAGTAGAAAAATCACGGAAAAAGGCGTTGCATTCCGGTCGCACATTTCTGGAGCAAAACTTTTTTTTACCCCTGAATATGCTATTGATGTACAGCGAATCATTGGTGCTGATATTATTATGACTTTTGATGAATGCACGCCTTATCCTTGTGATTATCAATATGCTAAAGCATCTACGGCTCTCACTCATCGCTGGCTAAAAAGATGCTGCGATCAATTTGATAATACTTTGCCCTTATATAATTATAAACAAACATTGTTTCCCATAGTACAAGGTAGTACTTACAGAGATTTGAGGGTTCAATCTGCTGAAACTATAGCCAGTTTTGAAAGAGAAGGGAATGCTATTGGTGGGCTTTCTGTTGGAGAACCCCACGAAGACATGTACGAGATGACGGCTTTGGTATGCAATATTTTGCCAAAAGATAAACCAAGATATCTAATGGGCGTGGGTACTCCTGAAAATATTTTAGAGTGTATCGCTTTAGGTATCGATATGTTCGATTGTGTTATGCCTACTCGCAATGCGCGGAATGGAATGTTATTTACTACACAAGGTATTATCAATATTAAAAATGCCAAATGGCAAAATGATTT
>JBCDJE010000590.1:0-3308 GCA_038748185.1 Bacteroidota bacterium | reverse complement strand
CTAGAAATCAAAGAA
The DNA here is from genome assembly GCA_038748185.1 of Bacteroidota bacterium. Taxonomy (GTDB): domain Bacteria; phylum Bacteroidota; class Bacteroidia; order Cytophagales; family Flammeovirgaceae; genus Chondrinema. The sequence continues at coordinate 3,293 of JBCDJE010000590.1, read as the reverse complement.
CTTGAGTTAAAGTCACTTTTTGAAACTATTAGGGCAATAAATGCTAATGCTTCTGAAATCGATTTATTTAAAATCTATAAGTTCATTATTCATTCAAACCCTAATATTATAAAGTTGGCTTTATATGTATTGGATGATAAATGGAATTGCAAAACGTTCTTTGGTACTAAGCATAATTACAATAAAATTCAACTTGATAAAAAGCTTATCGAAGTAACTGAAATAGGAGATTATACAAGAGGTATAAAATACTTTGAAGAGTTTGGTAGAGTGGTACCTATAAAGCATAAGTCTCAGGTACTTGCTTATGTTTTTACCAGTGGTGTAGATAACACTGAGGATGATGATATGCTGGAATTAGACTTTATTGATGCATTGACCAATATCATTATTGTTGCGATAGAAAATAAAAAGCTTGTTCGCAAAGAGCAAAGGCAACAAGAATATAAGAAACAATTAGATATTGCTAAAGATGTACAAGGGTTGTTGTTTCCGAGAGAGTTACCTTATAATAAAAAATTAAAAGTAGAAGCGAGTTATCTTCCTCACCATACGATAGGTGGAGATTATTACGATTTTATTCAGATTAATGAAGATCAGTTTCTTCTTTGTATTGCAGATGTATCAGGAAAAGGAATACCAGCAGCCATTCTGATGTCTAACTTTCAAGCAGGATTGCGGATTCTTTCAAGACAAGTTACCGAGCTGGAAACCATTGTAGATGAGCTAAATACTTTAGTAATTCAAAATTCTCATGGTGAAAACTTCATTACTGCATTTTTTGCATTGTACAGCCGTAAAGCAGAAAATCTTCAATTTATTAATGCCGGGCATAATCCTCCATTTCTTTTTTCAAGTAAAAATGTGAAAAGGCTAGAAACAGGTACAACTATTCTTGGAGGATTTGCCGAACTGCCTTTTCTAGAGAAGGCTTCTGTAGATAATTTAAGCGATTTCCTTATTTTTTGTTTTACCGATGGCTTTATAGAAACTTATAACGAAGAAGGTGAGGAGTTTGGAGAAGAATATCTTTTGAATTTTATCAAAAAACACCTCCATTCAGATCAAAAAGATTTACATAATAAGCTTATATCAGAACTGAATAAGTATAAAGGTAAAAACCTATATATTGATGATATAACCTTGCTTTCTTGCAAAGTTTCACATTAAATATAGTGATACTCTAAAGATATACTTCTTTTACGTATCAATTTTAAACATGCGGGATTTAGTATTATCAATTATATATTCTTCTGTAGTTAAAATCACCCTTTCTAAACGCAACTATATATTTAAAATTAATAGCTAAACCTGCTAAAAAACAGTAGTTTTATTGATCTCTATTATAGTTTACACTATGTGCTTTCAATGCATTTACCTTTTAGGTTCTAAAAAAAACAGTGTTATTAGTTATTGAGTTATATGTTATTTAGTCACTTTATCATTAGTAAGTTTGCCTTGGCACATAACTATTAACTTAATAAAAAGCGTAATTTATTGCGCATTCTAACCTATGGACTTCGAGCTCATAGTGGTTAAGTTTGATATATTACTGATTAATCTATTATAACAGAAATATGATGTAAGGGTATTTACAAAAAATACTCGTCATTAAAATGAATCGACAGAAATATTCCAATAACATCTAATGTCCTCATAGTAAATAGATAAGCTTATGTACAAGTTGTTATATTCAATATTATTCGTTAATACTATTTTCTTTAGCGCAAACACTCATTTATTTGCACAAGTATATAATGATTACCAGTTAAGACTAGAACCGGTTTGGTCTCGTGTGGCAGATGCACTAGGAGAAGCTGGCTCTGTTGAGTCGGCTGAGTTTTCTCATGATGGGAAATATATAGTCAGTGGGACAAAGTTTGATAATTCAGTTGTTATGTGGCGGACATCTGATGGAACTGAACTTTGGCGTAAATATACAGCTCTAGAGATAGAACGTGTAGGTTGGTCTGCCGATGGTAAGTATGTTGCCGCTTGTAGTGAAGACTATTTGGTTACGGTATACAATGCTACCACAGGAGAAGTATTAGAAAAGATTAAGCATGAAAACGGCATTGATGGCTTAACATGGTCTAATAAAGGAAGCTTATTGGTAAGTGGAGAAGAAGCAAATCAAGATGTAGAAATTAAAAAGGCATACATTAGAATCCACGATATGTCTTCTGAAACTTCCAATAAAGAAATTCACAAAATTGATTTTGAAGGAACTGTTAACGAATTATTTTTCTCAAATGATGATCAGTACCTATTAGCTACCGGTCATGGAGGGGTTAAGATTTATTCAACAAGCGATTGGTCTTTGAAAAAAACACTAAAACCGGAAGAATATCAAAAGTTTGTTACAGGTGTTTTTTCACCGGATGCCAAACATGTTTTTGCCGGCGACAACAAAGGAACACTTTATTTATGGGAATGGGAATCGGGGAAACTGCTTAAAAAGTTTATTCATACAGGAAAGAAAATTGAGACAGTGTCATGGCATCCTAACGGCGATTATTTAATTTTTGCTGGGCATGATCCATACATCCGAGTATATCGATTTGCTGCGATTGTTGAATTTGAAAACGACAGGATACCGGTAGCACATAAAGTATGGGCTGGTGATCATGCTGAATATGTAGATTTTAATGCAGATGGAAGTTTTTTAATAAGTGCCCACCAGAATGGTTTGATAAAATTATGGGCTTGGATGGGAGAGGATCCTGCGCTTAATAAAAAAAGACATAGAATGGTTTCTAAGCAGCAGAAAAAGTATTTTGAAAATACTCCTGAAAAGTGATAAGAAAAGGTTGTATAGTTTTAGAAATTTAATCACTCAATTTACAATGAAATGTTGAGACAAATAATTACTTTTTCAGGGGTTATTAATTGTCTCAACTATGCACTTAAGAATACCTTAAAGGTGTTTGAAATAAAGAACTGATTCTTATTCAAAACTCAATAATACTTATATTTGGGAGGAGTTATATCATTCATCCTTACATATAAATTGGCTTTTGCTCTGTGGTTAGTAAGATGATCGTGAATGAAAATAATTACTTGCTGTCTAGGTATCTCATTTCCATCAAAAGTTTTAATTTTTTCTTTTAACTCATCTTCTGTAAGTGAAGCAATGATCTCGGCTGTAGCCGATAGCTTTTCTTCTAATTGAACAATAATCTCTTCCTTTGTCATTTGACTTGCATCAGGCTCTGAGAAAGCGACTTTTTCTCCTTTTAAAAGCATTTGTGACATTAAATGACTGGCATTAGCAATATGTACTAATTGTTCTG
>JBCDJE010000589.1:0-3324 GCA_038748185.1 Bacteroidota bacterium | reverse complement strand
TGCTCTTCCGATCTGCAGCATTGTATACTACAAGCCATTTACCTTACGGCTACTATACTCCTTCACTGTCTCAACAAAAACTTTTACTTTTTCAGGTTTTATATCAGGGTAAACACCATGCCCAAGGTTGGCAATGTGTTTTTCAAAACCAAATTGGTCAAGCATTTCTTGGGTTTGTTTTACAATTTCACTATCAGTTGCATATAAAACACAAGGGTCAAGGTTACCCTGCAATGTTCTATTGCCACAAAGCTTTCTGGATTGCTGTATATCCATATTCCAGTCAAGACCAACTACCTGGCAGTCAAGTGCTGCGAGAGATTCTCTGGCAAAAAAAGCACCTTTAGCAAATAAGGTTTTGGGCACTGCCTGTACTTCATCACAAATTTGCTTAAGGTAGGGGATAGCAAAGCTTTCATATTGCTGTGTTGGAAGTATGCCTGCCCAAGAGTCAAATACTTGTACCAAATTCGCTCCAGCAACAATCTGCGCTTTTAAATAGGCAATAGTACTATCAGTAATTTTCTGTAATAACTTATGTGCTAGCTCAGGTGCTTGGTAGAGCATTTTACGTGCTTTAGAAAACGTTTTAGAACCACTGCCTTCTGCCATATAGCAAAAAATAGTAAAGGGAGCGCCGGCAAAACCAATTAAAGGAACGCGATATGCCAGTTCTTTTTTAGTGATTTTTATCGCTTCCAATACATAACCTAAGTCAGAAGCAACATCGGCAATTTTAAGCTTTTCAATATCTTGTGCTGATTGAATGGTTTTTGGGAAAAACGGACCTTTTTTCTCCACCATCTTGTAAGGAAGCCCCATAGCTTCGGGTATCACCAAAATATCAGAGAAAATAATCGCTGCGTCTACCCCAAGAATATCAACTGGCTGCAAGGTAACCTCTGCTGCGAGTTCAGGAGTACTTACTAACTCAATAAAGCCACTTAATCGGTTTCTCACTGCTCGGTATTCTGGTAAGATTCTACCAGCTTGTCGCATCAGCCAAACGGGTGTTCTTTCTGTTTCTTCTCCTTTTGCAGCACGTAAAATTAAGTCATTCTTCAAAGCCATATCACCTATTTTTTCAGCAAAATTACTATCTGAAAAGGGCATATCATAATGCTTATGTTTTAAAAATGTGTAGAAAGAATTAGGTGATTGCTTTTTTAAGCTTATCTGAAAATAATACAGAAACCCCTCTTTTTTTATAATTTTGCCTACTTTACAATTAAACAATGTAGGGAAGGCATGGAAATAACTGAAGTTAACGATAAAAAGGGAGCAAAGGAGTTTATAAACTTTGCTGTAAGGTTGTATAAAGACAAAGAGACTGCTTGGATTAGACCGCTAGATAAAGATATAGACCAGGTTTTTGACCCCAAAAAGAACAAATTTTTTAGACACGGGGAATGTAAAAGATGGTTATTAAAGAACGATAAAGGTAAGACCATTGGCAGGGTTGCTGCATTTATTGATAAACGTTCTGCAAATAAGGATAACAAACAACCTACAGGTGGAATGGGTTTTTTTGAATGCATTAATGAAAAAGCAGCCGCATTTAAGCTCTTTGATACATGTAAAGATTGGTTGGTAGAAAGAGGAATGGAAGCGATGGATGGACCAATAAACTTTGGAGAAAGAGACCAATGGTGGGGGTGTCTTGTAGATGGCTTCGATAAAGAACCAAACTACTGTTGCAATTATAATTTCGATTATTATCCGACATTTTTTGAAGCATACGGGTTTAAAACTTACTTTAAGCAATTTACCTATGCACGAAAAGTTATGAGCCCACTTGCACCACGCATAGCCGAAAAGGCAGAAAAACTGCTAGACGATCCGCGATATGATGCCAGGCATATCAATAAGGCACATATTGAAAAATATGCCAAAGATTTTATGGAAGTTTATAATAATGCTTGGGCGAATCACCCTGGAGTAGCTAAAATGCCTTTATTACAAGCTAAGGCTATAATAAATAAGATGAAACCCATTATGGATGAGAAAATACTCTGGTTTGCCTATTTTGAAGAAAAGCCCGTCGGTTTTTTTATCTTACTACCCGAAGTAAACCAGATATTTAAACATGTAAATGGTAAGCTAGATTTATTAGGAAAACTTACTTTTTTATGGTACAAATGGCGTAAAACCAATAAGAAGTTATTGGGTGTTATTTTCGGTGTTGTACCAGCACACCAAGGAAAAGGAGTAGATGGTTATTTAATAGAACGATTTAGAAGGATGATACAGGGGGATTATCAGGCTTATGATTTTCTCGAGATGAATTGGATAGGCGATTTTAACCCCGTAATGATTAATGTAGTAAAAAACCAAGTAGGTGGTTGGGTAAATAAAACACACATTACCTATCGTAAGTTGTTCGACGAAAGTCAGCCATTTGAAAGAATGCCTATTAAATCATCAGGACTTAGGAAATGAAAAAGCTGCCTATTTGTAAAATAGGCAGCTTACTAATAAGTAGTGTAAATATATATTGCTCCAAAAAGAAATATTATTAGCAGTTACACTTTGCTATATCAATCACAGAATATGGCTTCTACCTTTTGATTAATATTATGGTTATTGCTCATAGGAATAAACTGAATTTTTTTCTCACCTGTGTCTAAATCAGTGAAAAAGCATTCATAACCCCTTTGTTCTTTCATCATTAAATCTAATCTTAAAGATCCTAGAATTCCATTTGAAAGGTAGCTGTGATAAATTTTTTCAAGTGTGATTTTCTGCATAATTTTAAAGTTTTATCCGTAAAATGATTCATTTTTGAGAAAGCTTTAGCACTTTTAACTAACTGAAAAGACCGATACTTTCTATGACAAACGCTATAAACGTTTGCTATCAATCGGAGTAATGTATGATAAGGCGATGTTAAACGTAACAGCAATTTAGGAAAATGCAATTAGCAAAATACCAGTTACAAGTGATATAGAAGCTACTATGAGACCTGTTTTTTTAAGAAAGAAGTTAATTTCATGGGCGCTAAATGTAGGCTCTGCAATATGCATCTCTTGCCCAGTCAGTTGACTTATCTCTCTAAATATACGTCTCACATAATTCATTTACGCTTAATTGAGTTGTTTTATGTAAAATGTAATAAATCTTGTTATAAAGATAAAAAATTCGGGTTTTACAATCCAGTCCTTATACCTATTGAATGTTTAATAAATCATAATGGAAGAAAATAAAGATTCAAATAATAAAGAAGAAGATCTTCTTGAGATACATTCTGATACACAAGCTCCCTTTTTTAATAGTTGGCGCAGTTGGTATTTTTTACTTTTAGGAGAATTACTATTATTAATTGCA
>JBCDJE010000588.1:0-3332 GCA_038748185.1 Bacteroidota bacterium | reverse complement strand
GGCAAACTATATTTTTTATGCGTGATCTGTTAGAAGACGAATTTTTCATAAAACTGGTTAACGACCCAGATGAAGATACCAGACACTACTGGCAGAGATGGTTAGCCATTCATCCTGAAAGAAAAGAGGATTTTGAGTTTGCCAAACAAGTAGCATCCTATATCAAATACAAAAAAAATAAAAGACTCTCAGATAAAGATTACGATCAAATTTTCTTGGAATTAAGATCTTTCATGAAATCTGAGATAGAAGAGGGAGCTTTTTATACTTCACCTCAAAGAGCAAGTATATTTTCTTTATTGATGAAAACAGCAGCAGTTATACTATTCTGTTTATCATTAGGTTTGGCTTTTTATTTTAATGCTATAGAAAACACAGAAGAAAAAGTTTTTGCTAAGGAAGAATTGATAGAGAAGTATGTACCTCTTGGTGCAAAAAATACAATTAAACTAACCGATGGCAGTATTGTAAAACTTAATGCAGGGAGCCAACTAAAATTTCCCAAACAATTTGCTGATAGTATAAGAATAGTAGAGTTCAATGGTGAAGGTTTTTTTAACATTGCCCGAGATGAACAACGCCCTTTTATTATTAAGACTGGGAATGTTAGTACAGAAGTTTTAGGAACCACTTTTAATATTAGGTATTATGAAAACGAAGCAGATATTGAGGTAGCACTGGTTTCAGGAAATGTGGTAGTAAACGATTCCCAAGGAAATCAAACTATGCTCAAACCAACTGAAATGGCAGTATACTCCAAAGAGACAAGAGCTTTGGTGAAGAGAAATTTTGATTCTAAGCTTATCACAGGCTGGAAAGATAATATTTTGATATTTGAAAAAGCATCTCTACAACAAATAAAAAATAAACTTGAAAAATGGTATGGAGTAAATATCAGGATTGCTTTAACCAAACCAATGGTTGGCTTTTATAGTGGTGAATTTAAAGACGAACCATTAGATGTTGTCCTTGAAGGAATTGGATATGCATCAAAATTTAATTTTGAAATAAATGGTAAAACGGTAACTATAACTAATTAAGAAAATGAAAAAATTTGACTCAAGTTAAAACCTGAAGTATATATTGTTTTAAACGATTGAAGGTGCCAATCCGCGAAAAAAGACACCTTTCAATCAGTCTAATTTGTGTGTAATTAAACATGATAAAAATATGAAAATTAAACTACTAAAAAAAATAGTAGCCATGACTAGATTTGGCTTTTATGGCTTTATATTACAATGTATATGCGTTAGTTTGTTGATTGCAGATGATGGTTTAGCGCAACAAAAAAGTGTGTTTGAAATCTATTTATCTGTACAAATTGAAGAAGGCAAACTTGTAGATGCTTTTAAATTAATTGAATATAAAACCGGCTTTAATTTCTCCTATAACGATGCAATTATAGAAGAAAATAGGTATGTGAGTTTAAATATGCCTTATAAATCTCTGGGTGATGTATTGGGTGAGCTTTCAAAAAATACCAATCTTAAGTTTAGGAGGGTAAATCAAAACATTCATGTAAGTACAAAAGAATTTTTTCAGCAGTCAGTTGTTGAAGAAATCGAACCTGTTCAGAACCTGATCAAAGGAAAAGTTACCTCATCGGAAAATGGTGAGCCACTTCCCGGTGTAAGCATTCTAGTAAGGGGTACATCAATAGGTACTACTACAGATTTATATGGAAATTATTCGCTCACTGTTGATAACAATGCGGTTTTGCAATTTAGCTTTATAGGTTACAAAACACAGGAAATTCAAATTGATAATCAGTCTACCATAGATATAGTTCTAGAACAAGATCTTGAGCAATTAGAAGAAATTGTAGTAGTAGGGTATGGTACTACCAAAAAAAGTGATTTAACAGGTTCAGTATCATCCGTTAAACCTAAGGATATACGTGATCTGGCAATGCCATCACTTGATCAGGCAATTCAAGGTCGCGCAGCGGGAGTATTTGTAAGCCGTACAAGCGGAGCCCCAGGGGCAGGGGCAGAAATTTTTATTCGTGGGGTAGGATCTATTCAAGGTACAGACCCGCTTTGGATTATTGATGGTGTTCGTACTTCTCCAGGTACTAATTTTAACATGAATGATGTAGCCTCCATCGAAATACTGAAAGATGCTTCAGCAGCAGCTATATATGGCTCGGCTGCAGCCAATGGGGTCATTATTGTTACTACCAAAAGAGGTGAAAAAGGTGAACCTAAACTAAGTTTTAATTCATATGCTGGTGTTTCTTCAGCATTAGGTCTTCCAGAACCACTTAATACTGAACAGTATGCAGAAATTAAGAATGAAGCATACGATTTGGCAGGTGATCCACGAATCCCTGCTTATGCTGATCCTAACAATTTACCACCTGTTTCAACTGATTGGCTTGATGTACTGTATGGAAACGGAAGTATACAGAGCTATGATCTATCAGTAAGTGGCGGCAATGAGAAATCAAACTTCTTTATTTCCGGAAGCTACTTTAGGGAAGAAGGTACGCATGTAGATTCAGATTTTGAAAGATACTCTGTTCGAGCCAATTCAGATTTTAATTTAGGAGAGAGGTTCAAAATTGGTGAATCTATCCTTTTAAGTCATTCGATAAGAGATCCGGTGAATGCCGCAAACAGAGATTGGATTCGTGCTACACCTGCACTACCAGTTTTTGATCCTGCTAATAGATTTGGAGGTTTTGGTACAGTAGATAGATTAGAATACCAGTATGAAGGAGGAAATCCTTTGGCTAGTGAGCTAAGGACAGATGAAATCAACAAGGATTACAGGATCAATGGAAACATATATTTAGAAGCTAAAATAATAAAAGGACTTAGCTTCAGAACAAATTTAGGAGCCAATCTCAATTTTGGAAATGACAGAACTTTTGTAAATACGTATCTAGGTGGGGGAGGTGTACTTCGCAATACAGCATCTTTAACCCAAGAATACGATGAAAATATTAGAATTCTTGGCAATGCATTGCTTACGTATGATAAGGAAATTGAAAAACATCGATTTAAAGTAGTTGCCGGATATGAAGCAATTAGAACCGATATTAATCGGTATTCAGCTTCCGGAGCTAATTTTTCCGGCAATTTACAGGTACTTGATGGCGCAGATCCTGATTCAAGAGATGCTACTGGCAGGGAGTTTAGTGATAGGATCGTTTCTCAATTCGGCCGTATTGATTACAGTTATAATGATAAATACCTCTTTACAGTTAATATCAGGAGGGATGGTAGTAGCCTTTTTGGAGAGAATGAGAGATATGGTGTATTCCCATCTGCCTCTGTAGGATGGAGATTAGTTAATGAAGATTTTATGCTACAGTTACCTTTTATTTC
>JBCDJE010000587.1:0-3340 GCA_038748185.1 Bacteroidota bacterium | reverse complement strand
TATTGGCAAAAATCACTGATGTAACTGAAAAAAAACAAAAAGAGGAGAAAATAAATAAGTTACTCAGTGAAACACTGGTTTACAATCAAAAACTTGAGGTTAATAACGAAGAACTGAATAAATTAAATACGGAGCTTGATGGATTTGTATATAGGGTCTCACACGATTTAAGAGCACCTATTGCTTCTACAATGGGGTTAGTAGGCTTGGCAAAATCTGAAAATGATATTAACAGGGTAAGAGAGTATCTCGATTTACAATCGCAAAGCCTCAAAAAACTCGATGCATTCATACAAGATATTCTCGATTATTCAAGAAATAACCGGCAAGAACTACAACTGGAATCAATCAATTTATTTGAATTAATTAATGAGCAAATTGCCCAGTACCAGTTCGATATTCAAAAAAATCAGATTGAGATAACTAACTCTATCGATCCACAATTAATTATTAACTCTGACGCAAGAAGACTATCTGTTATTTTTAGTAACCTAATTTCTAATGCCATAAGATACAGCAATAATTACATTGATGATTCTTATGTAAAAATAGTTGCAGAAAAAATTCAAGATTATTTACTAATAAGTGTAGCTGATAATGGCATTGGTATTCCTGATGAGTACAAAGAGGAAATTTTTAAAATGTTTTTCAGAGTGAGCGACTCAGGCAAAAACGGATCGGGTTTAGGGCTTTATATAGTTAAAGAAACAACTGCTAAACTTAAAGGTACGGTGGAAGTTATCTCAATTGCCGGTAAAGGATCAACCTTTTTAATCCGATTACCTAATAATCCTGTTTAATCTCATCAAGATAAAATTACTAATTAACAGAGCTAACCTGTAGGTATTATTTAGTAAAACAAAAGCATTAAATTGATTACGTAATTTTTAATTCATACCGATGAAAAAGAGTATTTTATTTTTTTTTGTAGGATTGCTATTTCTAGGTTGTAACTCATCTAATAAGCCTGAAAAAGAAAAAGATTTAAGTAAATATGTAAATCCTTTTATAGGTACTGATGGGCATGGTCATACTTTCCCCGGTGCTTCTGTACCATTTTCTATGGTACAACTCAGTCCCGATAACGGATGGGAAGGATGGGATTGGTCTTCGGGTTATCATTATTCCAAACAACAAATAATCGGATTTAGCCATACGCATTTGAGTGGTACAGGTGTTGGTGATATGCTCGATATTTTAGTAATGCCTACGCTCAGAGATGTAGTAACCGATACAACAGGTCAAGGCAAAGGTTTTATGCAAAGTTTTGTAGCCACATTTTCTCATGCCAATGAACAAGCTTCACCGGGATATTATTCAGTAAAATTCAATCAGTCAGATATACTAGCAGAAATAACTAGTACTAAGCGTGCAGGTTTTCATCGTTATACTTTCCCTAATACCGACTTTGCTACCATTTTACTGGATTTGGGTTGGTCGGTTAATTTCGATGAAGCTACCGATACTTATATTAAAGTAACCAACGATTCCACCTCATTAACAGGCTACCGTTTTTCTAAAGGATGGGCAGCAAAACAGAAAGTATTTTTTGCTGCTAAATTCTCAAAAAAAATCAACAGCTTAAAACTGGTTAAGAATGGAGTAATACAAGCTGCAAATAATGAAGTTAGGGCTAAACATACTGCTGCTTCATTATATTTCGATAATCCTGATAAGAAGCCCATTTTATTAAAAGTAGGTATTTCTTCTGTTAGTGAAGAAGGTGCATTAAATAACCTGAACAGTGAAATAGATCACTGGGATTTTGATAAAACAAAACAAGATGCTCGTAATTCTTGGAATGAAGAACTAGCAAAAATCTATATTAAAACGCCTGATATCCAATTAAAAACAAATTTTTACTCTTCTATGTATCATCTAATGCTAGCCCCCAATTTATATAGCGATGTAGATGGTAAATACAGAGCATTAAATGATAATATAGAAAAGGCTGAAGGCTACGAAAAATATTTCACCTTTTCTCTTTGGGATACATTTAGAGCTGCACATCCACTTTTTACAATTATTCAACCCGAAAAAACTGACGACTTCATTGAATCTATGTTGAGCCATTATTTCAATAATCCTGATTCTTTGCTGCCAATATGGTCGCTTTGGGGTAATGAAACTGAAACAATGATTGGATACCACGCAGTACCAGTTATTGTAGATGCATGGCTAAAGGGGCTTAACAATTTTAATGGGCTGGCAGCACTTAATGCGATGAAAAAGACAGCAAATAATAATCGCAAAGGGATTGAATGGTATAAAACAATGAAATATATACCAGCAGATAAAGAAAAAGGATCAGTTTCTAAAACGGTAGAATACGCTTACGATGATTGGTGCATCGCTAGAATGGCCGAAAACTTTTCTGATACTGCTACTCAAAGAATCTTTGACGAAAGGGCTACCTACTACAAAAATGTATTTGATACTGAAACCAAATTTATGCGTCCTAAACTAGCTGATGGTAACTGGAAAGAAAAGGCCGCTCTTTTTAATTCTGGCTATGATAATGATTATACCGAAGGAAATGCTTGGCAATATACTTGGTTTGTTCCACATCAAATAGAAGAACTCATCGAAATGATGGGGGGTAATGAAGCATTTGTGAAAAAATTAGATTCACTTTTTACTGCTAGTCCTGTTGAAGGAGAAAAAGCCTTAGATATGAGTGGATTTATAGGACAATATGTACATGGTAACGAGCCAAGTCATCATGTAGCATACTTGTATAATTTTGCTGGTGCTCCAAAAAAAACACAGCAAACTGTACGCACGATTATGGATAAATTTTATAAACCTACTCCTGAAGGCCTTATTGGCAATGAGGATTGTGGGCAAATGTCGGCTTGGTACTTATTTAGTGCCTTGGGTTTTTATCCGGTAAATCCAGTAGGTGGTAACTATCAGATAGGCTCACCCATAGTACAAGCTGCCGAAATAAGTTTGCCTAACGATAAAGTCTTTAAGATTCGAGTGCTTAACCAAGGAGATAAAAATATCTATGTACAATCAGCTAGTTTAAATGGTAAAAGAATTGACAATCTCAATCTTAAGCACGAACAAATTATGGCAGGTGGCGAGCTCGTTTTTGAAATGACTAACAAACCTATACCAAGAAGGAAAAAATAAAAACAATTTATCCTAAAATAAGTAAGTAACTATGCTTCAGAAAAGGTATGAGAGTTATATATAGCCTTATTCATTTTTTAAGTAGTCTATCGGATTGGCTAGTGCTACCCTACTCGCCTGAATTATAACCAACGAGGTAACAATAAAGAATACAATTATGCAACTTAGTAGATAGGTTTCAATACCAATTTCTACTTTATAG
>JBCDJE010000586.1:0-3353 GCA_038748185.1 Bacteroidota bacterium | reverse complement strand
GTTTCTGATAAGGTGAAAAGACCAAGTGGTGCAGTTTTCGCTTCTCCAGAATTTGAAGGATACAGAAAGAAAAAGAAAGGATTGCTTACTAAGAAGGAGAGAGAAGTTATGCGTGTTTTGACTATGGAAAGTGATAATGAAAAAATTGCTGAAATTCTCGGAATAAAACCAGCAACCGTAATTACACACAAAAAACACCTTATCAAAAAATTAGGAGTAAAGTCAACCGCAGAACTTATTATTTATTCGTTTAGGCATCAAGATGCTTTACCTTAGTCTAGAACTAAGTAATATTTTATATCTTAAAGCAGTATTTTAAATACTGCTTTTTTTATGCACTCAGAGTGAATTTTTAATATTAATATGTATTTTAGGTATATGCGCAGTATGTTACTTTTCATATTACTATTTATTTCATTCCCTATAATTGCTCAGGAGTATTCAAAAAATGATCAATCATTTGTTTATATGGATGATATTTCGAATGCAGATTTAAGTGGAAAGAATATCATTGAGTTTATTCCTTCATTGATTAGAACAACTATAAAAACTCAAAAAGGCGAAATAATTTCAGCAGAAGATAATGAAGGGTACTTAGTAATTCATAAAACGCCAAAAGGGAAAAGTCTGGGAATACGGGGCATAAATATCGTAAATAAAAGCACTGGAGAACTTAACTATTATCCTTTAGGTGACTACAAAGGACTTAAAGTGGAAAAAATAGTTGGTAAGCTAATGTTTTTAAAAGGCCCTACACTTTTAGGTGGAGATAGAGAATACAATATGTTTTTGACTTGCAGTATTTCGAGATAGTATTGCTTCACTATAAATAGGGTAAATTTTTTCGGACAAATTATTTTTCTTACTCCAAAACCTCTCGCAAAGCCCATTGGGCATAGAGGTCATAGCCATACCATTTCTTTGTATACAGTCCGAATATTCTCTATTTGTGGTTGCACTGCTAAATTATTTATCTGGTAATGATCTTTCTTGTTTCGAAAAATTAGATAAGACTATTCCAGATTTAATCAGTACTTGGTAAACTTATAAATTATAAATTTAAAGTATGAACATCATTCAATAAAGCTATTGGCAGAGGCTTGTAATTCAATGAGGTAATTGTGTACTTTGGCACAAATTCATTCCTCAATATTTTTACCTTAGAAATATGCCATTCAATTTTGATAAAGCGATAGCCTTAGAAGACAATCGGGTTAAACTTTCACCTTTAATCTGGGAACATTTTGATGAAATGCTACCAATTTCGCTCAAGAACCCTGCACTGTTACAATACTCGCCTTCTAAGTTTGGTACAAAAGAATCGCTAAAAGCATACTTTCAAAGTGCTTTTGATTTAAAACAAAAACAACTGAGATATTCCTTTGCTATTTTCGATAAAATGAAAAATAGTTATGCCGGAAGTACTAGTTTTGGCAATATTTCTAATAAAGACTTGCGAATAGAAATAGGTTGGACTTGGCTTGGTAAAGACTTTCAAAGGACGGGACTCAATAGACATTGCAAATTTCTATTGCTACAATATGTTTTTGAAGGTTTGATGTTTGAAAGGGTTGAGCTAAAAACAGATAGCAGAAATGAACAGTCGAGAAAGGCAATAGAAGCTATTGGTGGTAAATATGAGGGAGAACTGCGAAGTCATACACTCATGCCTAATGGCTTTAGGCGAAATACAGTTTATTACAGTATTTTAAAAGATGAATGGAACGGGATTAAAGTAGATAAGTTCAAAAATAGATAGAATGATCTGTTGAAAATGGATAGAATAACTGCAACAATAGAGTATAAAGGTGCGTACCACCTTCAGAAGTAATGAAGTTAAACAAATAAAGTTGAGATATTCCCACCTCAATTATACTTACTAAACCACCAACTCATTCATGGTAACTGTAAACTATTTTTTCAAAGATGAAAAGCTTTTTTCATGTCCTTTTGTTCTTATTATTGTCTGCTAACTTTATTGTAACATATGCACAACCAATATCTCCATTCGAAAGGTGCAAGGTATTTCATACAGAAAATACCCAAAAATTTGAAAGTTGGTTACAAACGAATAAAACTAGCTTTGCAAGCCAAACTGACAAAATATATCGAATCCCTGTAGTAGTACATGTCATTCATAAAGGAGAACCCGTCGGTGAAGGAGATAATATTTCAGATGAACAAGTATTCTCCCAAATCAGAGTGCTTAATGAAGATTTTAGAAGAAAGGAAGGAACAAAAGGGCATAATACTCATTCTGCTGGAGGAGATGCTAAAATAGAATTTGTATTAGCCAAATCTTCACCATTAGGGGAAGAAACTGATGGTATTGTGAGAGTTGACAGAACCAAGGTTGATCCACCAAACTTTAGTGGTAACCTGCCTGCTTTAGGTGCCTATTTTAGCTTTTGGGATCCGAATTTATATTTGAATATTTGGGCTTTTCCAGGAGTTGTAGATACAGGTTTAGGTGAGGCAAGATTTCCAATAAGTAATTTGCCGGGTTTGGAGAAAGAAAAGGAAAGGGATTTTGAAATTCCCGGAATTGATTCTTTACATGGCATTCCGGTTAGCGAAATTGATGGTATAGCCATAAATACCTTACACTTTGGAGAAGTAAATATCGATTCAAAATATAATTTGGGGAGAACAGGAACACATGAGATGGGTCACTTTTTAGGCTTGTTTCATATTTGGGGCGATAAAGGTTTTGAGGTTAGTTGTGACACAGATGACTACTGTGATGATACACCTAATGTTGCTAGCCGAACTTCTGGTTGCCCTACTACAAAATTAGCTTGTGATGGAAGCCTGGCTATGATAGAGAATTACATGGATTATACCGATGATGCATGTATGAATATTTTTACCAATGATCAGATTGCAAGAATGCGAACTGTACTTGAAAATAGCCCCAGAAGAAAATCATTATTAACCTCACCAGGGTTAAACCCACCAGATGTACCAACTGGTATTGGAGATGATTTTTCAAATCACATTGCTATATATCCAAACCCTGCTACTGATAGGATTTATATAGAATTGGATGAAGTATCTCGTAAAGATTCCTTCTATATAAAATGTTATAATCTTTTAGGAGAATTATTTTATAGTGAATACTACGATAACTTTATTGGCAACCGCTTTGAAGTAAAGCTTCCTGAAAGTACTGAGCAGATTATTTTATTAAAAGTAGAAATGGGAAAATATGCTTTTAGTAAGAAAATTATTTGTAGGTGAATATTACATCGCTATTTTATTAATGTCTCAATCGGGAAAAGTGAGAAAGTCCTTAACCTTTAGGTGAAGGCAGAAAAGCTCTTTCAATTAGATAAGTTTATGAATAATAAAAT
>JBCDJE010000585.1:0-3368 GCA_038748185.1 Bacteroidota bacterium | reverse complement strand
CGGAGACCTCTCCCCTAACCCCTCTCCTGCAAGGAGAGGGGAGGAATTCCCCCTTCCCTTGTAGGGAAGGGGGTTAGGGGGCTTATTAGAAAAGCTCCTTTTGGATGTCCTATTTATTTAAAGATTGGGAAAAATTATCTGGCGCTTAGAGAAGAAGAAGCACAAAACGTTGTATTGAAATCATAATGGAAGAGGAGGTACGGGTATCATCATCAATCATAAAAATAGCACTTATTGGCAACCCGAATGCCGGAAAATCATCTCTGTTTAACAGGCTTACCGGGCTGAATCAACATGTTGGTAATTTTCCCGGAGTTACTGTTGAGCAAAAAAAAGGAATCTTCAAAGTTAACACACGATTAAAAGCAGAAATTACCGATCTACCCGGTACTTACAGCCTGTACCCTAATTCAGAGGATGAGCGGATTGTCCTCAACATTTTGAGTAATCCTAAAGATGAAAATTATCCTGATTTAATTGTATATATAGCCGATGCTACCAATCTTGAAAGACATCTCTTATTGTTAAGCCAAGTAATTGATTTAGAAATACCCACAATACTAGCGCTTAACATGATTGATATTTCACGTAAAGAAGGACAGGCAATTAATATAGCTGATTTAAGTGAGAAGCTTGGTATTCCGGTGATAGAAACTAACGGCAGAAACGGAGAAGGCATTGAAGATTTAAAAGAAAAAATTAGCTTATTTTATGAAAGAAAATTTCTTAAAAAAAGTAGTCCTTTCTTTCTCCTTAATGGCAATACAGAAGAGCCACTTTTAGAATTAAAAAGTTTAGTTCCTTTTCATAACAATTATCAGGGTTTACTCATTTTACATCACTTTCGTAAACTGCCTTATTTGCAGGAAAAAGAAAGGGAAGAAGTCAACAAAATTATTAATAAGCATGCCTTTCTAAGTATCAAATCTCAGGTAAATGAGATTATGGGACGATTTGATAAGATTACACCACTTGTAAATAAGGTAGTTGCCACTACAAAAAATTATGAAGATGAAACCATAACAGAAAAAATAGATCGGGTATTAACACATAAAGTAGCCGGTACGTTGATTTTCTCAATCATTCTGCTATTTATATTCCAAGCCATTTTTGCCTGGGCTACCTATCCTATGGATTTAATTGATGCAGGGTTTGCCGCTTTAGGTACTCAATTAACTAATTTACTGCCAGATAATGCGCTCACTAGCTTACTTACCGATGGACTTTTGGCAGGTTTAGGTGGTATATTAGTATTTGTCCCACAAATTACCGTCTTATTTTTATTGGTAGCACTATTAGAAGAAGTAGGCTATATGTCAAGAGCAGTTTTTCTCTCTGACAAACTGATGCGGAAGTTTGGGCTAAACGGCAGAAGCGTTGTTTCACTCATATCTGGTGTAGCATGTGCTATTCCGGCAATAATGGCTACGCGTAGTATTAGTAATTGGAAAGAGAGGCTCATTACCATTATGGTTACTCCTTTTATGAGTTGCTCAGCAAGACTGCCTGTTTTTGCCGTACTCATCAGTTTTGCTGTACCACAAGTATATTATTTTGGCTTTATCAACTTACAAGGCCTTGTAATGATGGGATTGTATATTCTTGGCGCCTTAACTGCACTTATGGCGGCTTGGGTCTTGAAAACCATTCTCAAATCTTCAGAACACAGTTATTTTGTAATGGAGTTACCTACTTACAAAGCGCCACATTTAAAAAATGTTTTTCTTACAGTATATGAAAAAGTAAAAGCATTTGTGGTAGAGGCAGGAAAGATTATTATGATTATTTCTGTGATCTTATGGTTTTTAGCCTCCTACGGTCCAAGCGATCAAATTGAACAAGCAGCTAAAGCGGTTGTTACCGAAAATAGGGATAAAGATCTCACATCAACTGAATTAGAAAACTTAGTAGCAGCTAAAAAAATAGAACATTCTTACGCCGGGCATTTAGGGAAAATAATAGAACCAGTTATTAAGCCGCTAGGATTCGATTGGAAGATTGGCATCGCACTTATTACTTCATTTGCAGCCAGAGAAGTTTTTGTAGGTACCATGGCCACTATTTACAGTGTAGGAAGTAAAGCAGATGATGAAAAGTCGATTATTGAACGAATGAGGCAGGAAATTAATCAAGAAACAGGAAAGCCAGTTTATAGTGCAGCTACTTCATTTTCCTTGATTATATTTTACTTGTTTGCCATGCAGTGTATGAGTACACTAGCTATTGTAAAAAGGGAAACCAACAGCTGGAAATGGCCAATAGTTCAACTGACTTTCATGACAGGGCTTGCCTATCTGTCTAGCTTACTTGTTTATAATCTAATGGTATAAAAGCTACTCAATGGTGTTCTAGTGATAAATAGTGGCACCAGTATATTTTTCAGCAAATTTTATTGCTTCTTTTTCTGCCCAATATTCTCCTTGCTGTCCAAACTGCACAAATGCCACATGCCCTCCTTTTTTAGGGCTCATCAAAAAAAAGTATTCACTACGCTCAGCAGCATTATAAGGAATACATTCAGGCGCAAGAAAAGGATCATCTTCTGCACTAAGCAATAATGTAGGTATTTTTATTTTAGAGATAAAATGAATCGAACTGCATTGGGCATAATAATCATCCACACCATTGTAGCCATGAACTGGAGCCGTATAAAAATCGTCAAATTCACGAATGCTTTTTATTTTCGGAATATAACTCCCAAGTATATTATTGGGATGTACTTTCATTTTCTCCTTTATTTTAGGAATCAATGATTTTAAAAACCAATGAGCATATACACTATGTAAACCTTGTTCTGCTTTATCAAGATCGCAAGGTGCAGAAACTGCAATTGACGCTTTCACATAATCATTGATTCCAACACCTTGTTCTCCTAAATATTTTAATAAGATATTAGCTCCCAAACTAAAGCCTACTAAAGTGACTTGCGTATATTTTTTCTTATTGATTACATACTCTATTACTTCATGTAAATCTCCTGTCTCACCACTATGATAGGATCGAAATAAGTGATTAGCTTCTCCACTGCAACCCCGTAAGTTCATACTTACTACATCCCATCTTCTTTTAAAAAAAACTTGTGCCATTGCCCGCATGTAAACCGATTGCGAATTTCCTTCAAAACCATGGATAAGTAATACCACCTTTTCATTGCCAGCTGAAGTAACATCAAGATCGATAAAATCACCATCTCGTAGAATAATCTTTTCTCGGTTATAAGCCAATGGAGGTAGTTGCCTGAAAAAAACCGGAAATGCAGAATGCAAATGCCGATTATTAAGCAACAAAGGGGGTTGGTAAGGAATATCTTCAAATATTGGCATTACCTATAAATTTTCTTATGATAAAATAGTAGAAATAATCGGATT
>JBCDJE010000584.1:0-3370 GCA_038748185.1 Bacteroidota bacterium | reverse complement strand
TATTTTTGAATCTTCCCACTTTTGAATATTCCATAAAAAAGGAAAATGGAAAGACTTATATTTTTGATGCTGTCAGAAAAAAATATGTTAAACTTGAACCCGAAGAATGGGTTAGGCAACATTTTATTCATTACCTCTCAACAGCAGGATACCCAAAAAGCTTATTAAAAATTGAAAGTGGACATACTTATAATACACTTTACAAGAGAAGTGATATAATTGCTTTTAACAGAGTAGGGAAACCTTTTTTACTTGTAGAATGTAAGTCTCCTGAGGTATCTATTAACCAAAAAGTTTTTACGCAAGTGGCAAATTATAACCGAACAATAAAAGCGCCTTACTTGGCAGTGAGTAATGGTTTAATACATTATTTTTTTCAGATTCATTTTGAGACCAATAGTTATCAACCATTGGATACATTGCCAAAATTTTGCTGAATTTCACAATGAAAAAATTTCACTTCAATTTTTTATTGATATCTGTTTTAATTATTCTACAAACCTGCCAGACACATGGACAGAATAATAGTAATGGAGAAAGTTTATCAATTACAAGAAGGAGTCTACTAGGAGCAGCTTACCAAAGTGACAAATATTATATTATCTATTGTAGCAATACTACAGAAAATGAAGAAAAAATAGCCGCAGCTTTAGAAAAGCTTAAAAGCAATTCTGATAGGCAGAATATTATTATAAAAAACGAAAAGGAGATTAATGAAGAAGTATTGCAAAATTATCCACTTCTTCTAGTCGGTGAACATTATCAACATAAATGTTTACAAAAATTGGCTCCGCAGCTACATATCAATCTCAAAAAACAAAGTTTCGAGTTTGCCGGAAGGTTATTTCGCGATAGTTCATCAGTTCTAATGATATCTTACTTTCCTAACCCACTCAATAAACGACTACCAGTAAGTATCATTACAGCAAATTCAACACCTGCATTGCTTGAGGCCTTACAACATAAAAATGATGATTATGCCTTTAGCAAATGGGGATATGAAGTATTCAATGGCGGAAAAAGAGTGTTAATGGGTAACTTTACAGAAGCTGGCTCAGGTAACTGGAAAATTAGTAAAACAGCATTTTTTGAATTCAAAACATCTGCTGAAAAAACAGTTGAAAATACAAACTTCCAGTTTTTTTCACATATTGAAGAGAGAGAAATAGGAAAAGAAGAACAAGCAAGAGAATACATAAAAAATGCATCAGCAGCTTTTTTTGCTTTATTTGGTAATACTCCTAATAAAATAAAGTATGAATTCTTTAAGGATGGAGAGCAGAAAGGCTTAATGACCGGAAATACAGCTCCTTGCCACATTGATATCAATTACAAAATAGCTTTCAGCGTGCTTAGCGAAGACCAACTTGGTTATAAAGAACATCCTGAAGTAGCTTTGTTAGCTAAAGAGTATCTTGGTGAAAGTGTCTCAACAGTTTTAGAAAAAGGACTGCCTATTTACTTTTCCAAAAAATGGAATAATGAAGGCTATTTATACTGGTTTTCAAAGTTAGTTAATAGCAAAAATAATTTTAGCATCAAGAATATAATGGATGATGCCTCCTTTCAAAATCCATCTGATCTGGTAAAAAAGTGTATTGGTGCGGGTTTTACACAATTCATAATTGAGCATTACGGTATAGAAGTGTTCAAGCAATTATACAAGGGTGAAATAGATGAACAGACTTATACAAGTTGGGAAAATGATTGGAATATTTTCAAAGAAAGTGTGATAGCTTCCTACAGCAAAAAAACTAATAGCAAATCGATTGCGCAAGATTTCTATTGGAAGGGATTTAATTTTACCCACGAAGGTTATCAGATTTATAACGGCTATCTATCAAAACACGCAGCCAATTCACTCGATACACTTAAAAAAATTGGCGCTAACAGTATAAGTATTGTTCCTTATTCTTATATGCGCAATCCTGAAAAGCCTACTCCTTTTCCAATTCCAAACAGTGCAGGAAGTGAAAATGATGCAGCAGTTATTCATAGTATTTACCAAGCAAAAGCAAGAAATTTTAAAATACTGCTAAAACCACAAGTTTGGGTTGGGCGCAATAGTTGGCCCGGTGATGTAGGCATGAAAAATGAAGCAGATTGGCTTGAGTTTTTTGAGCATTACTATCAATGGATTAGACATTATGCCCTTATGGCAGAAATACATGAAGTAGATGCACTTTGCCTTGGCGTAGAATTTTCAAAAGCAACGCTCAAACATACCGAAAAATGGAGAGAGATTATTGAGGAGATAAGAAAAATTTATAGTGGTAAAATTACCTATTCGGCTAATTGGGGAGAAGAATTTGAAAAGTTACAATTTTGGGATGCTCTAGATTATGTTGGTATTTCTTGCTATTACCCACTTAGTAAGGAAGATACTCCAAATGATAAAGCACTAAAAAGAGGTTTCGAAAGAGTACTTAATAAACTGGAGAAGGTTTCGAAAACCTATAGTAAGCCTGTATTGCTCACAGAAATAGGCTTTAGAAGTATTACTGCCCCTTGGAAACAACCATATGATTACCCTGATGAGCAAAATGCAGACGAGTTAGGGCAACAAAGATGTTATGAAGTAGTTTTTAATTGCCTTAAAGATGAAAATTGGTGCAAAGGTATGTTTTGGTGGAAATGGCCAACGACCTTTGAGAAAAGTAATAACACAGATAAGCGCTTTATTCCTTACAATAAAGCGGCAGAAAAAACGGTAAGGAAATGGTATAAAAATCCTTAGTGTTACATTTTTTATCCTATTTTAATTGTAATTTTTTCATGTTATCTAATCATATTTCCAGCAATAGACACTTTAAAAACCACAAATTTTTTAGGGCTTTTGTTACTTCAATATTTACCTTTTTTAGTTTTTTACTTCTATTTTCTTGTGATGAAAAAGATAAGAATCTTCCTGATATCTCACGTGTTCCTGAAGTAGAAATAGAAGTAATAAGAATGGAGAAGGAACTAATTGCCCCAAAAGATAAACAAACCATTGCTTTATTTTTGAACAATCATCCCGGCATTGCTGAAAAATATTTCCGAAGAAGGACTTTCCCATCCGATTCAATTCTAATAAACAATATATATAGTTTTGCTACTGATTCGCATACCGATACGCTTTTAACAGATACAAAAAGAATTTATGGAGATTTTGAAACCATCTCTCAAGAATTAGAACAAGCATTCAGGTTTTTAAGGTATTATTATCCTAATTTTATTCCGCCAAAAGTTTATACCAATATTTCGGGGTTTGGTGCTTTTGGGTTCGGGCAGGATATTTTCTTAACTGAAGAATTTATTGTAATAGGTTTAGACTATTTTGCAGGTACTACAGCTACCTATCTTCCACCTGAAACACCAGGTTACATTT
>JBCDJE010000583.1:0-3389 GCA_038748185.1 Bacteroidota bacterium | reverse complement strand
CAGTTACTGGGAAAGCATCTATACTGAAAATAGTAATTTAAAAAGATGTTTCAAGTAAATCATATAGCTCCTACTTACTTTATCAAGAATACTTTTAATAACCCAAAGTTTTTTTAACTAAATCTATAAAAAAGCTTGCTCAATTGTAGCAATCTTAAAACGCTGCACGTACAGCTGTTAGCAGAGGTTTAATTTGACACTATACAAACTGAAACTAATGAAAAGATTTTTTTTGCTGCCTGCATTATTCTGCATTCTCTTAGTCTTTTTGGGAAGTTGTTCAAACGATGATGAAATCAGCTCAGATGAAATTAACGCTAATCTCTTAGTTACTGCAACTGAAAGCCTTGTTATTGATAATGAAAATTATATCCTTAATGGATTTATAGGAGATTACGAAGATGGAATAATTACGCTAGCTGAGCTAGTGAAAGAAAGTAAAACTCAGATAACTCCTGCCATTGAAGTAGTAAAGATTTTTTTTATTAAAAATGATAAAGTTTACCAAGAGTCCTCCCCAATAAAAATGAATCCTGTAGATACTTTTACTTTAGTGAGCAGGGCAGAAAACCTACCTTCTTGGACACTTGATACCAATACACAAATGGTAGCGGAAGTTAAAAATGCAACAGGTACTTTTTTAATAAAAGATATAAAAATTGAACAATAATGATTTATGTTAAATTGTAGTCAAAACATTTTCTGCCTATTTATTTAAGTTTGATGCTACAGCAGGGAAGGAGTATGCGTTCTGAAAATGTCATGTCATATCCTTGAACATTTAAAAAGAGGCTGGTTAGACACATTCCTTAGACTTCTCAACCTTGGTTTGTATCTTAACAAACCGAAAATGTCCAGCAGTGTAATGTCTGTAATCATCAATTTTCCTTATGTAGACTATTGTAGTAAGCTACTTCAGGGTCTTTGTTTTCAACACGAATCAGGTTTGAAGTATCACCGAGAACTTCATCGACTAAACCATATGATTTTGCTTCTAAAGAATTTAGAAAGCGATCCCTTATAAAGAAATCTTCTATTTCTTTCCAAGAATGTCCTGTGTTCTTACCGATAATGTGGAAGAGTTGTGTTTGAAGGCGTTCTTGTTCACGAGTGGCTATACGCACATCTTCTGTATAACCTTTTGCGCCCCCTCCTGTAGGATGCATATGTACTGTTGCTTGCGCTAACGCATAGCGTCTTCCTTTTGCGCCACAAGTCAACAAAGCAGTGCCCATACTTCCTGAAAAACCAACTGCTACAGTGGAGACCGGAGCTGAAATCATCTGCATGGCATCGTAAATAGCCATACCAGCATACACACTTCCTCCTGGCGATTGAATATACATATCGATTTGCCTTGCGGCATCCTGACTATTGAGATAAAGTAGTTGTGCAACAATTACATTGGCTACTTGGTCATCTATAGCAGTACCCAAGAAAATAATTCGTTCTTTTAGCAGAAGGCTATAAATATCATAAGCGCGTTCTCCTCTACCACTCTGGTCAATCACCATCGGGATCATACTAGCTTGTGTAATCATGAATCACTGTTTTTTAAAGTAAGACAATATTTTATGCTGGAAACTGATGTATTTCGGGTTTTCAAAAAGTTGTTTATCAACCAGGTTAATTTCTTCACGGAGTTTCCGTTTACCATATTCTCGAATAATTTTATAGGCTTTTTTTTGAAAATCAACCTGCTCTGCTAACTCAGTATTTACCTGTATTTGAGCTTCTAACAATAACCGCTCAGCCAAATCTCCTTTTTTATGAAGAAGTTGCTCTATTCTTTCAGTCAATGAAGTCTTCATAAGTCAATGATTTCTTTCTTATTTGTTCTCTTATTTTTTCAAGGCATTTATATTTCTGAACTGTGGCTGACCTCTCATTGCGAAAGCCATAATATTCAGATAAATCAGTCATTGACATTTTTTCATAGTAAAAAGATTGCAGCAAATCCATACATTTCTTACCAGCTCTTTGCAAAAAAAGTAGCAGCTTTTCCAAAACCGGTTCTTCAAGCACTTCTTCTTTTACTTCTAAATTTTCTATCGATTTAGTTTTGGTTAATCTTTCTCTGCCTTTTAAGTAAATATTTTTGGCGATCCCAAGCAAATAGGCTTTATGTGTAGTTTTTGGTTCGTATTGGTTGATGATTACTTTTTCGTAGTAAATAAGTAATGCTTCCTGAAATACATCTCTAGCGTCTTCTAGATTTCCACCTGAACTACTTATATATTTTGCCACAGCCGGGAAAGCATCCATATACAATCTGGTAAAGAGTGCTTCTTTTGTCTGTTTAGGTGCAATTAATGTTTCTACCATTTATTTAATATTTGTTCTTTATTTATAAGTACTTTTTTTTGATAGTATATCACCATAAAAACTAGCTTTTTTTTATTAATCTTTTGGCAATATAAACTTTTTAGAAATACACATGAACCTGCAGCAACTAAAGAAATAATGTGTGTATTTATTAAGTAGAAGAGTAATGGCTATCTAATTTATATAAATTATTGATGAACAGTAAATGAAAAAGATATGAAAATCAAAACCATTTTCTTGACATTGATCACCACTACGGGCATTACATTTCAAAATTGTAATTCTACAGTAGATGAAGATATCTTAGAGTGCGATTGCCCACATGTAATAGGCAATTACTTTGATATTTCAGGAATGAAATTGGTTCATTTTAGACAATTTGATGATTCGGGTGCTAGTAGTATTCATGAAAATATGCTTGTAAACTTTTCGGATTATCATAGTCTTCAAATCGAATATGCAGTTAAGTATTACAGCAAATTACATAAAAAGAAAAATTAGGGTTTTTCTCTCATCAATTCAGCTTATGCATGAGACTGTGTTTTTAATGGATGGAAAGGTTCAAAAAATGAAAAATTGAAGGATCTGAAAATTATTACCTTAAACGATTTTGATGAGACCCATCTTGCCAATGATACAATCAATGATTTATTTGAAATGAAGAACTATGGTTAGCCAACAGACTTAAATGATTATCTATCTTCACAAGATACTGTATTAATACCCAATATAAGCTTATCAATTGAATTAAAAAAAGCTCCGGAATTAAATGAACAATTTAAAATAAAAGTAATCACGCAATTGTCAACAGGAGAAACCTATGAAGCAACAAGCCATATGATAAGAATTGTGGATAATTAGTTTATAACAGTGATATAGTGGGCTATTATAAAATAGGAAAATGAATGATTTATGAGCAATATTTTATTTCTGGTTATTGTAATGGGAAGTTTTTTAAAACAACATTTTCTAAGTCTATACAATCCTAAATATGTAAATTAGTGTGTTGTTGATTTAAATTCGAAAAGCTTAGCTGTACAATCATAATGGGCAAAGGTGTAATT
>JBCDJE010000582.1:0-3390 GCA_038748185.1 Bacteroidota bacterium | reverse complement strand
TTGAAAACTATCAGTGTTCAGATTATAAAAAACAAATATTAATGATGATAAATTTCAGTAACAATCATTAATAAGCGTATTCTATTATTTTAGCCAAAAACGAAGCCAGCTTTATTTCATTTTATATTTCAATCAACATTGATCCACTGAACAGTAGTTTCACTTTCTTTATAGCCAATACGAATGGCTTTTGTTTGTATTGAATCTGAATTTATTAATGTTAAAGGTTGGTGATAAAGTAACCAGTTAGGACTATCTGGAAATTTATAAGCAATGGATGCACCATCAGTTGCACAAGTAAGCTCAATCTGCACTTGCTGTTTACCTTCTAAAAGATTTGCCTTTATCTTTGGAGATGCTGTAAATGGCTGAACCCCATTGGGCGGCCACAACTTTTTTATAAGTTCTACTTCTGGCATATGCCCTAAATCTCCATATTTTTCTTTCCAGTTTTCATGTGCTTTTCTCAATGTTTCTAACTGATTCTTGTATTCAGGGTCATCAGCAAGGTTATTAATTTCATAAGGATCATTATGTGTATCATACAATTCTTCTAAGGGTTTGGCACCAGAGGCAATCTGCCATTGGTTTTCATTAAGCAGTCCTTCTTTTTTATACCTCAATAATTCTTGCATTAAATCCATCTTGTCACGGTAAGGCAAAAACTGGATATAAGGCTTATTAGGTTGGTAATTCTTTATGTATTTAAACTGATGATCTCTTACAGCTCTTCTTGTATCTGTGGCAGGATCCATTCTATCTCTTGCTGCATAAATATACTTTCTCGGTATATCAGCTTTCTCTCCTAAAAATGCTTTACCTTGCATATATGCTGGAATATCAATCCTCAATAATGAGAGTATCGTAGGCGCAAAATCAACAAAACTGACAAGTTGATCATTAACAGTTCCTCCATTTTCAGCATTAGGAAATCTCACCAAAAGAGGCACTTGCAATCCTGAATCGTACACCCATCGCTTAGCCCTTGGCAAACCATCACCATGGTCACTATAATAAAAAATGACAGTATTTTCCATAAGTCCATCTGCTTCTAATTCTGCTAGAATTTCTCCTACTTTATCATCCATTAAAGCGATATTATCATAATTTCTGGCAATATCCCTTCTTATAGTTTCAGTATCAGGATAATATGGAGGCACTCGTACCTTTGCAGGATCGGTGATTAACGGATCATCTTTTCTAGCCCAAACTTGCGATTCGTGTGTTATGCCAATATTAAATACCGAAAAAAATGGCTGTCCTTCCTTTCTGTTTTTCCAATGGGCATTTCTTGAACTTTCATCCCAGGCGGTTACTGGGTTGGCAAACTGGTAGTCTGTTTTACTATTATTTGTACAATAATATCCTTCCTTTCTTAAATATTCAGTAAAGCATTTTACACCTACAGGCGGGGTAGCTTCATAAACTGGAATAGCTAACAGTTTAGGATCGGTAATCTGATCTAATGCAGATGTTCTTTTTTGGGTACGCATATGTTGTGCACCAATGGATGTTGGATACATTCCAGTAATTAAGCAAGAACGGCTTGGGGCACATACACCTGATACCGAAAAGGCATGTGTAAAACGTATACTTTCTTTAGCAAACTCATCTAAATTAGGAGTTCGTGCAATTGTATCACCATAACATCCCAAATGTGGGCTCATATCTTCATTGGTAATCCATAATATATTGAGTGGAGGTTTCTGTTTTTCAACTTGCTGTTTATGTTCTTTTTGGCAGGATAAAATAAGACATAAGAGAAGATGCATAAAACAAATTATTCCATTTTTCATATTATACTTATTAATGATTTTGCTTTTTGTAAATATATTAATTGTTTTCTATTAGATAATAAAATGAAGATTGGCTCCTTCTAAATAGTTATTGGTAACAGTGTTTTAGGTTTATTGTTGATTTTATAAACTGAACTTTGAAAGTTAAATAAGTAAATGATAATGGGAAATATCATTCTAAAAATAAAGGGACTATCATTTTTTCTTAAAAAGGGCATATGGGAGGTTCAACGAGATGAATTATCAAAGAGTCGAGCAATACTTTATCAGCAAATAAGGATACTCATTATAGCGGGAAAAGGATATGTAAATGATAATTGTTCACTTAGAGCTTCAGCACTAACATTTTACTCATTACTTTCTATTGTACCTGTTTTTGCCATGTTATTTGGTATTGCAAAGGGCTTTGGTATTGAAGAAGTATTGGAAAAACAACTTCGTGAAAAGCTTTACGGTCAAGGGGATGTCGTTGAAAAGGTTATTTCTTTTGCTAAATCTTTATTAGAAAGTACTAGTGGAGGTATAATCGCAGGAATTGGTTTTGTGATTGTGATGTACAGTGTTCTCAATCTTTTAACGAGTATCGAAGAAGCCTTTAATGTAGCTTGGAAAACATCAAAAACCCGTTCGATTTATAGAAAAATTACTGATTATACGTCTTTTATAGTAATAGCTCCTATTTTATTTACTATTTCTAGCAGTATATCGGTATTTGCTATTTCTAGTATTGAGAATATTACCGAATCAATCTATATATCAGATTTTCTTTCTTCTCTAATTACACTCTCTTTAGATGCACTCTCTTTTACGCTTATTTGGCTACTTATGATATTGCTCTACATACTATTGCCCAATACTCAAGTTAAATGGCGAGCAGCAATACAGGCAGGCGTAGTAGCTGGTACAGCTTTTATTCTTGTACAATGGGCATATTTCTACTTTCAGATTGGTGCTTCGAGAGCCAGTGCGATTTATGGTAGCTTTGCTGCATTACCTTTATTTTTAGCATGGCTCCAGATAAGTTGGTTCATTGTAATCTTCGGTGCTGAGTATGCATATGCTATACAAAATATAAATAAGTTGAAAAATTCGCTTAAATTGGAAAAAATGAATAGGCACTCTTTAAAAATTGTTGCTTTGCTCATTACCACCCAATTAGTAAAAAGATTCGAAAAAGGAGACATCCCTCAAGATGCTACAGGCTTAGCTAAAGATTTGAACCTTCCTTTAAATCTGATTGAACAAACGCTTGAATTACTGATAGATAGTAACGTTGTATCTAAAGTCACAAAAAACGGCTCTTATAGTTTTCAACCGGCTTTAGATATAGATAAAATATCAGTTAGTTTTGTTTTAAGCGCGCTAGAAGATAATGGAAAAGCTATCACAAACAGTAAAGCCGCTCCCTTTTATGCTGCTTTTAAGTCGTTTAGAGAAATTACAGAAAACTCAGAGAGTAATAAACTGCTAAAAGATATTGAGTAAAAAATTATAGAGCTACTAATGTACTTTTTACTTCTTCCATAAGCCACATAGGTGTAGAAGTCGCTCCGCAAATACCTACTGAATCGTTGTAATTAAACCATGATTTATC
>JBCDJE010000581.1:0-3394 GCA_038748185.1 Bacteroidota bacterium | reverse complement strand
GCTAATTGAAAAGCATTTACACCACAGTGGTGGAACTTTTCACCTGCATAAAAAGCATATTCTGTCCATACAGCAGCCATAGCTCCATCAATTTTTACTTCATAGCTCAAAATTCTTTCATCCCATATTATGTCGTGTGGAGTACCTATAGCTTCTAAGAAATTTTGTGTAGTTTCATTTCGTAAAAGAGTTTTGCCTTCTTTTGTATGAACTGTTTGTAAGCGAGAAGATGTATGAAAAACCTGGCTTACCATACTGCTGTCTCCGGCACGCATCCCGTTGAAAAGTGTTTCAATGCTTTTCATTACATCTTTTTCTTCACTTTTGGGCTGGTCTAGTGCCACACAAGTCAAATGCCATGAGAGGGATAGTGATAAAATTATATGAAAGAAAATTGTAGTTTTTGGATTTTTCATATCGAATTTTTAGTTAATTTTCCTCAAATTACAATTTATTTGGGCGTACCAAAATACTTTTTGATAAGTGGTTATATGCAGCAATTTAGTATTGAGAATGAGCAGTTAAAAGTAGCGATTAATTTAAAAGGTGGTGAATTAGCCAGCATTGTAAGTAAGCAAAATAGCAAAGAATATATGTGGCAGGCTAATCCGAAATTTTGGGGGAGGCATTCTTGTATTTTGTTCCCCATAATAGGGAAATTATACGAAAATCGTTATCAGTTAGAGGGTGAAACGTATGAACTAGGGCAGCATGGTTTTGTAAGAGATCGTATTTTTGATGTGGTTGCCAATGAAGGAAATGCTATCACTTTTCGATATGAAAGTACTGAAGAAGACAAAAAGCTTTATCCGTATGCTTTTGCTATTAACATGATTTATTCGTTACAAGCAACAACTCTTTCAGTAAAGTATGAAGTAGAAAACAGGGAGAAACGCCCAATTAGCTTTTCCATTGGCGGCCATCCTGCATTTAACTGCCCCTTAAATGCAGATGAAAAGCGTTCAGGTTATACATTAATTTTTGAAAAAGAAGAATCGGCGGAAAGCCATTTACTAAATGAAAATGGTTTATTTGATGGAAAAACAAAAAAGATTTTTGATGGAAGTGATAGGCTGCCAATTAATGAAAATCTTTTTGATGAGGATGCATTGATTTTTAAAAACCTTAAATCAACTTATGTATCACTTGAGAATCAATCTCAAGAAAAAATACTCACTTTTCATTTTGAAGGATTTCCTTACTTAGGTATCTGGTCAAAAAATAGAGCATCTACATTTGTATGCATAGAACCTTGGTTTGGTATTGCCGATAAAGTAGGAGGACAAGAAGATTTTCATGAAAAAGAAGGTAACCAATCTTTAGGAGCAGGTAAAGTATTTGATTGTGAACATAAGATCACTATTCACCAATAACAGTGTTAACGAATGCCTCCTGTATGCACTGCAATGATGCATTGGTTAGGTTTAAAATAGTCTTTACGAATGAGATCGAAAAGCCCGTATAGCATTTTACCAGTATAAATAAACTCAAGTGGTATTTTATATGCTTTTTCAAAGTCTTTCATAAACGATAGTAGTTCAGGTTTTGATTTTGCGTAACCGCCAAAATGATAATCTGTATTGATATCCCAATTACTAAAGGTTTTACCGCAGTAGCCTTTTGTTAATTGTTGAACATCATCTTTAAGAAAATCACCGCCTTTTAGTGCCGAAAAGCCTAAGACATTCTTCCTACCTTGCAAACCTGTAACAATACCTGCTATAGTGCCTCCTGTACCACAAGAGCAACACACATAGTCGAAGTCCATATCTATTTCACTGACGATTTCTTTGCATCCATGCACTGCTAGCATATTTGTACCGCCTTCTGGCACTAAATAAAATCTGCCAAACCGCTCCCTAAATTCCCCGATTAAATCGGGGTTGTATTTATCGCGATAGGTTAAACGGGAAATATAAAATAGCCGCATCCCACTATCTGTAGCAAATTGAAGTACAGGATTTAATGGAGTGGTAGCTTCTCCACGAATAATACCTATTGTTTTAAAACCAAAAAGTTTACCTGCTGCCGCAAGTGCATAAATATGGTTAGAATAAGCACCGCCAAAACTGAGTAAGGTATCATGCTTTTGTTTTTGGGCTTCTTGTAGATTATATTTCAATTTTCTCCATTTATTTCCCGATACTGTTGGGTGAATGAGATCGTCCCTTTTTACATAAAAATGGAGTTTTTTTTCAGCCATTAAGGACGAATCTATTTTTTGGAGTGCGGTTTTGTTAATACTTAAATTCAAGTGTTTGTTTGATTAATATTGGGTTTCGAAAACTAACTTAAATAATATGTTAGTGCTGGCAGTGTTATACTGTGTATTCTACGATTGAAATTAACGTTTTTTTTAGCTTGTTTACATGATAAAAGTCTTATTTGGGCAATTGTGTAAGAGTATGAAAATAGATAAAAATCATACTTTTATCAGCTTTCAACTTACTATTACTATTTTTATAATAATTACAGGATGTAAAAAAGAAGTTCCCACTTATGCTTTTATTCCTCCCAGTGATTCTTTAATACAATATTCAGGGCGATTTCATTTTACTGCCGATTCCCTTTCTGCTAAGTTTGCTTGGTCTGGCTCAACCATTCAAGCAACTTTTAGAGGAACTTCATGCAAGATCATGTTAAAAGACAATGTGTTTATTAAAGATGGGTATGGTAAGCCTCAGGCTAATTATTTTTATGTTTTTATCGATGATAACTTTCCCGTTTTACTTCGTGTAAATTCCGATAGTTTGGTATATACACTTGCTGAAAACCTTCCTGATACTACACATGATGTGCGTATCTTTCGCAGAACAGAGGGCGCTACTGGTAGTACTGAGTTCATAGGTTTTCAACTTGATCTTGAAAAAAACTTGGTTCCTACTGACAAGTTACCCGAAAGAAAGATCGAATTTATAGGGAATTCCATCACTTGTGGATATGGTAATGAAGGAGATAGTGCTCGTTGTAAATATTCTTCTCTTACACAAAACGGTTATATGGCTTATAGTGCGATTACAGCCAGAAATTTAAATGCCGAATACAGAGCAGTCGCATATTCAGGAATGGGTATATATCGTAATTATAGCAGCAGTATTAAATATACTATGACGGAAATGTACGATTTTACTTATCCGCAAAACGATTCAATTTGCTGGGATTTTACGCAATGGCAACCCGATATCGTAGTGATTAATTTGAGTACAAACGATTTTGCCAGAAATAATCCTGAAAGAGTCTATTTTATAGAAAGCTATTTCAATCTGTTAGAGAAGATAAGTGGGTGGATAATGCATCAACAAAACAAAAAAAAAGGGAAAAATTCTGTCAATTCTAACAAATCAATGCCTTATAAGGAACACGTGGCGTCTGCAATGGTTCATCACTTACTTGG
>JBCDJE010000580.1:0-3409 GCA_038748185.1 Bacteroidota bacterium | reverse complement strand
CTAAATTTTTGATATACCTGCCATAAAGCGCCATCCATATCATGGTCATTTATTTCGATATAAGCCATATATTGTATAATTGGCAATAAGTTACTCTCTAAAATTTTACCACAATCTATCGCATCTCTATCTGACCATACATCTCCATCAGTGGCTTGGCAGCAGTAAATGTTCCATTGATCTCTATCGTAGCGTTCTTTTATAATTTTATGCATAAGGTCTAAAGAGGGAGCTACAACAGTTCCACCACTCTCTCTCGAATTAAAAAATTCTTCTTCATTTACTTCTTTAGCAATGGTATGATGTCTTATAAATACAATTTCTACATTTTTATAAGACTTAGTGAGAAAAAGATAAAGCAAAGTGAAAAACCTTTTGGCTATATCTTTTTCATGGTAGCCCATAGAAGCGGATACATCCATTATGCAAAACATTACTGCCGATGTAGTTGGCAGTGGTACTTGTTCGTAATTGTTATACCTTAAGTCAACTTCTTCGAAAAATGGAATAGTAATCGAAAGTTTTTTTAGATACTTTATTTGTTCTTCTAGTGCTTTTTTCTCTTTTTCTTTTTTTTCAAGCAATAATGCTTTTTCTAATTTCTGTATTTTTTGCGTGTAAGCACCTCTCAATGCAATCTGTCTAGCTAAAGACTGCTGGTAGCTCGTTTTAATATTTAATTTAGAAGGTACGCCGTATCTAATAAAGCCCGATTTTCTATTTTGAAAATCTTCAGTGCTTTCCATGTATTTTTTAACCATGTTAGGCAACTCTAAATCTTCAAAGAAATATTTTAGAAACTCTTCTCTCGAAAGCTCTACAAAAAATTCGTCTTCTGAGATTTCTGGGCTATTTGAACCCTTTCCCCTACCACTTCCTTTACCTCCCTGCGGTTTTGGAATGCGATCACCTTCGGTAAATTTATCATTGCCTGGTCTTACAATTTTTTTGTTACCCGAAGCAGGATCGTGAGAGAAACTATGTTCCTTAATTCCCTTCACGGGAACCCTAACCTTTCCTCCTGCGCTACTATCTTTAATGCTTTCTTTACTAATAATATCGGGTATAGCCTTTTTAATTTGCCCTTCAACTCTTTTTAGAAATTTCTGGCGATTATTGTGGGATTTACCTTTATTATTTTTTCTCCTATCGATGATAATACTCATACAAACGCTTATTAAAGAAAGATTAAAATTGCAGTACGTTTTTAATTTTAAGTGTTAAAAAGAATGATGCTGTTAAGCAAGTGTTTTTCTAACTCGCATAAACCAATCAACTAAGATTCTAATTTGCCGCTGTGTATATCCTCTTTCTTTCATTCGCTTCAAAAAGTCTTTGTGCTTCTTCTCATCATCTTGTGATGATTTCACATTGAATGAAATAATAGGTAAAAGGTCTTCAGTATTGGTGAAAATTTTCTTTTCAATAACAGTTTTAATTTTTTCATAGGAGTCCCAACGGGGCATTTGCCCAGAATTTCCTGCTTTATACCTAAGTGTAAAATTAGTCACCTCGGATCTAAAGTCTTTCGGATTGGCAATACCGGCAGGTTTTTCAATTTTTTCTAATTCTTCATTTAGAATTCTTCTATCCAATATCTCACCCGAGTCAGGGTCTCGATAATCATTTCTTTGCATCCAGTAATCGGCATAAATCACATATTTCTCAAATAGGTTTTGTCCATAAGTTTGGTACGATTCTATATAAGCTTTCTGGATTTCATCGGCTATAAATTCGGCATATTTACTTGCTAAAATTGACTTGATGTAATACAGATAACGATCCTCTGTTTCTTTATCAAGCTGCATTTTTACCACTTCCTGTTCTAAAATATAAAGCAAGTGAACCGGATTAGCAGCAATTTCCTCATTATCATAATTAAATACTTTAGAAAGTACTTTGAACGCAAACCTTGTAGAAATGCCTGTCATTCCTTCGTTAATGCCAGCTTCATCTCTGTATTCTTGTAATGATTTAGCATTTGGGTCTGTTTCTTTAAGCGTTTCACCATTATATACCCTTAATTTTGAATATACATTTGAATTTTCAGGTTCTTTTATGCGTGTTAACACTGAAAATTCAGATAGCATTTTGAGCGTTTTTGGTGCGCAGATAGCATTTCTTAGGGAACTGTCTCTAATTAACTTTTCGTAAATTTTTACTTCTTCGTCTACTCTAAGGCAATAAGGAACTTGTACCTTGTAAATTCTATCTAGGAAAGCTTCATTTTTTTTATCGTTGGTAAATTTAGCCCATTCAGATTCATTAGAGTGTGCTAAAATTACACCATCGAATGGTATTGCCCCAATAGGCTCAGTGCCTTTGTAATTATTTTCTTGTGTAGCAGTTAGCATAGGGTTCAATACTTTAATAGGTGCTTTAAACATTTCTACAAATTCTAAAATGCCTTGATTAGCTAAGCAAAGCCCACCAGTATAAGAGTAAGCATCAGGATCACTCTGTTGAAAATCTGCTAATTTTCTGATATCTACTTTACCGACTAAAGTTGAAATATCTTGATTATTTTCATCTCCAGGCTCCGTTTTGGCAATCGCTAACTGATTTTGAATGGAAGGATAGAATTTTACTACTTTGAATTTATTTACATCTCCGTTAAATTCTCTCAATCTTTTTGACGCCCAAGGACTCATACACGCAGGAATATATCTTCCTGGAATATTATATTCTTCTTCCATTTCAGATTTATAATCTGCAAAAAGACCTAAAGGACTTTCATAAACAGGAGATAATTGATCCTTTGCTTTCAATAAATAGATAGGCATTTGTTGCATGAGGTCTTTTAACTTCTCAGCTAAAGAACTTTTACCTCCACCTACAGGGCCCATTAAATAAAGGATTTGTTTCTTTTCTTCGAGACCTTGTGCAGAATGTCTAAAATAAGCTACAATTTGCTCTATGGTACTCTCCATACCATAAAACTCTTTAAAAGCTGGGTATACTTTTATTGTTTTGTTAGAGAAAATCCTACTTAGCTTAGGGTTTTCTTTAGTATCTATTATTTCAGGTTCGCCAATTGATTTTAAAATTCTTTCAGCTGGTTTGGCATAAGCTGAACTATCTTTCTTACATAAATCTAGATATTCAGATACTGCCATTTCATTTACGGAAGTACTGTAGTTGGTTTTTATTTTATCTAATACACTCATAATGAAGTTTTTAATTTAAAATCAAAGAATATGTATGATAAAGTATCATGTTGTACTCTCACTTAAATATTAGAAGTGGGTATGGTGTTGGTTAAATTTATCCATAGAGTAAAAATTATCAGCTGCATAAGTAGCTGAAAAAATTACTTATGTCCTTATTGCGCTCTGGGAATTTAAAATTTCTACCGTGGGACAGGGGCAACATTAAGTCTTAGTCACATTTTCAAAGAACAAAGATTATG
>JBCDJE010000579.1:0-3417 GCA_038748185.1 Bacteroidota bacterium | reverse complement strand
TCAAAACTTAGAAAAACAGGGTATTTTCTTTGCATTAGATAATAAAGGCACAACAGGAAATATTTTTGCTAGTGATTCCACTTATGCAATTGTTTTAAATACTTCTTACCTTACTGGAAAAGATTCATTGAAATTATATCTTTTCAAAATTGGAAAAGAAGAAGGGAAATACAGTAGAACTTTAGCAGATAGTATATTGCTGTACAGAGAGTAAAATATACTTGTTTTTTGTAGGAAATTACTTTTTACCATTCATCTAAACTATATTTCAGTTTTAGAAAGGCATAATCTAATTTTGCATAATAATTTTTTTGAAAGCTATTTTTTTTATCAGATGACTGAATTATCAAATCCTGAAAGCACTGAAGTACTACACGAGAAAATAAAACAGGTAATTGCAGAAGTTGGTAAAGTAGTGGTTGGGCAGGAGTATATGGTGAACAGGCTGTTAGTAGGATTATTTACCAATGGTCATGTATTGCTTGAAGGTGTACCGGGTCTTGCGAAAACACTTACTGTGAATACGCTTGCCAAAGTGCTGCAATCAGATTTCCAACGCATTCAGTTTACACCCGATCTATTGCCGGCTGACTTAATTGGTACCATGATTTATAATCAGCGCGATGGGAAGTTTGAAGTGAAGAAAGGGCCCATCTTCGCTAATCTTATTCTCGCTGATGAAATTAACAGATCCCCTGCTAAGGTACAAGCAGCTTTATTAGAAGCCATGCAGGAAAGACAAGTAACCATAGGGGAAACTACTTTTAAACTCGATAAACCCTTTTTGGTATTAGCCACACAAAACCCAGTTGACCAAGAAGGAACTTATCCACTACCTGAGGCTCAAGTTGACCGTTTTATGCTTAAAATATTCATTTCTTATCCCGACAAGGAATCGGAAATGGAAGTGATGAGGCGCATGTCAGATATATCTTTTAGGTCAGAAGTAAACCAAATGCTTACTAAAGAGGATATTTTTATGATAAGGGATGCGATAAATCAGGTTTCTATTTCGGAAAGCTTGGAGAAATATATTATTGAATTAGTCTTTGCTACACGTTTCCCTAAAGACTTTGGGCTAGAAGAACTATCAGAATACATCCAATTCGGAGCCTCACCGAGGGCATCTATCAACCTGAACAGAGCGGCTAAAGCTATCGCATTTTTAGAGGGGAGAGATTATGTGTTGCCTGAAGACATTAAAGAGGTAGCTTACGATGTATTTAACCATAGGATATTGTTGAATTATGAAGCTGAAGCAGATGGGATTTCATCGAAGTACATAGTAGAGTCAATTTTGAAGAAAATTGAAATTAATCGCTAAAAGATTAGTGAAGCACATCTGTAAATTACAGCATTCAAAAACCTTTCGCCATTAGAACTACTTCATCAAACAGGCTTTAATGCAGAATGTACAGCAAGAGATTTCCCTATTTATTGTTCCTACGCCTATTGGCAATATGGAAGATATAACTTATAGAGCTGTAAAAATACTTAAAGAGGTAGATGCGGTTTTAGCAGAGGATACTCGAAAAACAGGTATTTTACTAAAGCATTTAGATATCAATAAACCCTTACAAAGTCATCATGCCTTCAATGAGCATCAAACAGTAAATAAAATAGTAGCAAGACTAAAACAAGGAGAGGTGCTGGCTTTAGTTTCTGATGCAGGTACGCCAGTAATATCCGATCCTGGTTTCCTACTAATAAGGGCTTGTATTGAAAATAATATAAAAGTTAGTTGTTTGCCAGGATCAACTGCTTTTGTACCAGCTTTGGTAAATTCAGGCTTACCATCCGATCGTTTTACTTTTGAAGGCTTTTTACCACATAAAAAAGGTAGGCAGACGAGGGTAAAATCACTATTAGAAGAAGAAAGAACAATGGTTTTTTATGAATCTCCACACAGACTTGTAAAAACATTACTGCAGTTTGCTGAACACTTTGGAGAAGATAGAAATGCTTTTGTAGCAAGAGAGCTTACTAAAATTCATGAAGAAAATCGTTCTGGTACTTTACAGCAATTAGCTGATTATTATCAAAACGAAGGCAATGCAAAAGGTGAAATTGTAATAGTCGTTGAAGGCAATAAGCCAGCAAAGAAAAAAAAGTAAGTACCTTTGTTATTCATCAAAATCAGTTATACTTACTTGAAAAATAGCCAAATAAAAGCACTGCTCGAAAAAAAAGTTGAAACATATAATCAACCTAATTTTATAGAAAATGACCCGATCTCTATTCCTCACGGGTTCACTAAAAAACAAGATATAGAAATTATGGGGTTTTGGGCTGCCATGTTATCTTGGGGGCAAAGAATTACTATCATCAATAAATGCAAAGAGCTTATTGCTTTAATGGACAATGCTCCACACGATTTTATCTTAAATCATAATGAAAATGAACTAAAAAAATTCCTTTCTTTTAAACATCGTACATTCAATACAACTGATTTACTATATTTCATCGCTTTTTTCAAACACTACTACTCCCAAAACCAATCGCTAGAAGATGCTTTTGCAATGCATTTAGGCGAAAGCGACGAACATATAGAAAAAGCACTTGCAGGTTTCCATGATACTTTTTTCAGCTTGGTTGATGCGCCATCAAGAACGCGCAAGCATGTCGCTACTCCACTAAGAAAATCTGCTTGTAAACGCTTGAATATGTTTTTGCGGTGGATGGTAAGAAAAGATAAAGCTGGAGTCGATTTCGGTATTTGGACTAAAATAAAACCTAGTCAATTAGTTTGTCCGCTCGATGTACATGTTGAAAGGGTTGCTAAAAAGCTAAGGTTACTCAAACGTAAACAAACTGATTGGCAAGCAGCACTAGAGCTTAACAATACCTTAAAAAAATTCGATAATAACGATCCAGTAAAATATGACTATGCCCTGTTTGGTTTGGGTTTGGAGAAGTTTTGAAAGTAGTTTAAAAATTAATAATTAAGAGATTTTATACTTATTAATATGACCTAAGTCATTTTAAAGAGAGTAAATAAAATGTATCATGCAATAAATTTGATTGCAGATGCATATGAAAGCAAGACAAAATATTCCACAGCAACTTAAAGATGAAACCTTAACTGAGTATCGTTATTTCAACCATAAAATACCTGATCTTTCGATAATCCCTTTTTACCACCTTCCTGGAATATATAAAGTTAACAAGTCTGCGAGTAAATTAAAAAAGCGAAGTACAGTTGTTCCTGTATAAAGAATGTTAAAACTATGTTTAACTAGCAATAACCCTATTATTTGAAGAATACATGAGTGATGGATTTTGAATTTATTTTGTAAATTCGAATAATCTAAGATTATAAATTAATGTTAAAGTCATTCTTATTCGGTACAGTAGCTATAAAATCTGCTACTACTAACGTTGCTATTTTAGGATTACGTATTTTCACAGGTCTTGCTA
>JBCDJE010000578.1:0-3423 GCA_038748185.1 Bacteroidota bacterium | reverse complement strand
TCTTTAGGTAAATACAACCAAGTAGTAGCAGAATAGCGACAATTATTAAAATATTCAACTAAACTTGAAGTGTTATTTAAAATGCTTTCATCCCAAGTTTGTAATTTTTCTGATGCATGTTGTTTTCTATCATTTTTTTCGGTTGAGGCTTCCTGATTTTCATTTGTAAACTCTGTATTGGCACTCATCACCAAAATGGTATTCTCTTTTTGCAATGTTTGGGTGTATGGACTATGTCCAATAATATCTGCAAAGTAAGGT
This sequence comes from Bacteroidota bacterium, assembly GCA_038748185.1. Classification (GTDB taxonomy): domain Bacteria; phylum Bacteroidota; class Bacteroidia; order Cytophagales; family Flammeovirgaceae; genus Chondrinema. The sequence continues at coordinate 3,162 of JBCDJE010000578.1, read as the reverse complement.
TGTACACCACCAAAAATATAAGGTTTTCCCTCACCTTTCACCAATAAAGACCACATAAGCTGCTGGGTAGGGTTATCTACGCGTGTCATCGCTACCGTGCCCATTGCGAAGCTTGAGTCGCAGTAAAAATATTCCTGAAACTCATTCCTCTGCCTTACATGATAGTCGGGTCTCGTCATTTCTGCTTCAAAAGGTAGAGGAATCTGTTTAGTCAACAAATTGTAAATCACCTTATTAGGTCTGTAGGAAGAGGTAACCTGCTGTATGGCAATATGCGCTTTTTCTTCTATCAATGCGCTTCCTTCTCCGGTCCAGCTCCATAGAGTTCTTACCATTTCACCTGATTTATTTGTTGGTACATTTGAGCGCTTCTGAGCTCCGGCAATTACACTCTGAAAACTTTTTAATGCAAAAGTACCGAGGTAATAATCTATCAATGCACTAGCAATTTCTTTAGAACGGCTATCCTTGGCAAAATCAAATAGATTGTAAAGTCCATTCAAAGAATGTGGATAGTAGGTACCAGAATCGTATTCTCCATTGCCTTTATCCCAAACTCTTTCTCCAAAATTACCAAAGATTTGTAATAAATCTTTTTTAGCTTGTAGCAAAGGTACTCCTGAAATTTTTGCGGTATCAGGCAACCAATCTGTATAGAGTAATGATGATGTTCGCCACATCATTTTATGATTTTCTGTTCCTCCATCTTTTATATTCCCTCCTAGTAAGTCCCCCTTTTCACCCAACAAAGTATGATGCCGCGAAAGTGGGGAAAGATACTGCCTATAACCATCAGAAGGGCGGCGATTTTCCTTGTAAGTATCAACTGAGTGAGAAAAGTCTTTAATCCAATTTTCTCCCATTTCTTTGGCTAATAAAGGATAAAATCTTGCCCAATTAACTGTAGCAAAATGATAATGTTGATTTAGGTTTGCAGGGATTGACAGAAAGCCTTTTACCTTTCTTATATCTTTCCTAAGTAAAAGACTGGCTGTTGCAGGAGGAAGGTCATATTTGAGCGGATCACCACCAAACTTTATAATATCTCCACTTTCATTTCTTATTTTTGGGCCAAAATAACCCGTTTCCCCTTGAGTGTAAGTCTTCCCTGTGTAGGGAGATATAATGGTTTCTCCTTCTAAAGCCCAAGTATAGACCGGCAAACCAGTATCAGGACAAGTTGATCTTGCTTTACTCCGCTCGCCAAAGCCTTCAGTAGCAATGCGTTCCAGTATTCCGGCAATTCTCCGTTGGTAACCTGCCTCATCAGGATAAGTCGTTGATGACCAAACTGGCACATCTTTCTGAGCTTTCAGCTTTACGTTGAATAATAAAATAAGTAAAAAAAATAAGAAGTAAGTAAGCTTGATTACACGCATCGTCATTTTCATTTAAAAATGAATTTTAATCAATCTCTTAGAAAATGTAATTTGCAAAAGGATTCATTTTTATTCAAGGGAGAGATGTTGTCTATTTAAAGCTTACAATTTTTTAAAGTGAAAGGTTTTTTATTAAAAGAATTGATTCCTGTACAAATGTAAAGGATAAACCTCTCCGCTTTTGAAATGTTCTTTTCCTATTGGCAGTTGTAAAAAACCATCAGCATCCACCAAGTTCGCCAAGTCGCCAGACCCATGTCCTTCTACAGGAATTGCTAAAAAATATCCTTCCTCATTAATTTCTACTTTCACCTGCATAAAATAGGCTAAGTCAGGCTTGAATACCACGTCTTTAGCCAATCTCCCTTTCATAGTAAAAGAGCTGGTTAAGCCTAATGAGGCTGTAAGCCAAGGGAGTACATAGCATTGTAAACACATAAAAGAAGATACAGGGTTACCCGGTAAGGCAAAAACTAATGTGCCTTGGGGATGCTTACCAAACCAAAAGGGTTTTCCCGGTCTTTGTTTTACTTTATGGAAAAATTTATTAACTCCTAAAGTTTCTAAGGCTTGAGGTATAAAATCAAACTTTCCTTTAGAAACTCCCCCACTCAAAATGATTACATCATAATTACTGAAGAAATCAGTAAGTTGTATTTTGATCTTTTCCAAATCATCTACCAGATGTACCTGATCTGCCCTTATGCCGTACTGCTTCAAACTCGCTTTTAAAAGGTAAGTATTTGATTTTCTAATTTGATGAGGCGCAGGCTTTTCATCTATTTCTACTAATTCATCTCCTGAAGAAACTATTAATGTACGTGGTACTTTACTTACTTGAATATTAGCCGTCCCAACAGTGGCACCTATGCCTATTTCTGGAGCAGAAAGTAAAGAACCTAATTTTACAACTATTTCACCAGCTTTTCTATCCAAGCCTTGGTTATGGACATTTTGTCCTTCTCTAATCTCATTTACAACAACAGTTGCTTTCCCATCCGTAATTTCAACATCTTCATAACGTATTACAGTATCAGTATTAGCAGGGAGAATTGCACCAGTCATTACTTCAACACAAGCAGCTGATTGGTCAAGATTAAGTTGTGAGCTTCCAGCTGCAGCTATTCCAACAACCGGAAATACTTTTTGTCCGTTTGCGAAAACAGCATGTTGAATAGCAATACCATCCATACTCACCCGATTATAAGGTGGGAAATCTCTATCTGCCTTCAAATCCTCTCGAAGCACTCTATTTATACCATTTTCCAATGAGACCATCTCAGTGCCATAGCCTCTTATTTGTGAACTAATTATCTTTTGCGCTTCTTCGGTAGTAATCATCTTTTACTATTTATTTACCTTATCTGTAGCTTTAATCTACGCTTAAAAATTGGGCGACATATTATAAATGATTTTCCATATTTTTAAGGAACCATCACTTAATCGCCTAAATACAAAGAGGTTTTTAGTTTCAAATGCTACTTGATTTCCATTGTCCTTAGGATGAAAAGTTCCAATTACTTTTCCTTGCATCAAAACAATATCGTCATATGAGGAAACTTCTATAATCTCGTGCTTCATGTCAGAGTAGCCATAGCTGTTTTGCTCTTGTAAATAATTGCTCAAATCAGCTTTGTTAGTGATCGCTACATTATTAGGTGCCATATGAATTAAATCATCAACCCATACACTAAGTTTTATATCTATATTAGCATCATTATCATCTAAAACTTTAAGTATAGATTTTATCGATGCTATATCGTTTTGCGTATGGCTATTTATT
>JBCDJE010000577.1:0-3424 GCA_038748185.1 Bacteroidota bacterium | reverse complement strand
TAAAAATTGAGATAGAAGATTTTTTAACAGGATTATACATAATGCTTGAAAACTCAGAAGATAGCCTTTTATTAAAAAAAAGACGTACTATACTTAATCAATTAGTTGGAATGAATATGGTATTTGAAAAGCTTATTACGTCTCTTAGTAATACAAAAGAGGTTCTTTCTAAATACCCTGCAACTTTTCCTGTTAGCTCATGTAATAGATGTTTCAAAAAACACCTGCAGTTAGAAAAAAATATTACTCATCAAAAAGATAGATATTATCAATTAAAAAATAAAGTCGATTTTATTATGACAAAAGACAAGCTAAAACATTAAGAAAAAATCAAATCTATGATAAGCTAACTTTCTGCACGCTTTAAGAAAATGCCACTCATCAATTTAATTCTTTCCTCTAGTTCAATAAACTTTTTTTCCCTCCCTTCAAATTGAATTAGACAGTTCAATTCAAACTTTTGTGTCAAAATTTTTAGTTCAAATTCCTTTATCAGTTTCATAGCTTCATTCATTTTCGGATATTGAAATTGTAGTTGCCCTCTTTGCATTTTGAAAGCCGTTATAATTTTCCCATTTTCTAATGCACTTGAAGCTGCAGTTTTATAAGCATTTACGAGTCCACTTACACCTAATTTTGTTCCACCAAAATAACGGACTACTACTATAAGCACATTACTCAGATTTTTAGATCTAATTTGACCAAGAATAGGATTTCCAGCAGAGTTCATTGGCTCTCCATCATCGCTTACACGATAAATATTTTTATCTAAGATATAAGCATAACAGCAATGCCTTGCATCGTAATATATTTTTTTTAATGCTTGTAAGTGTTCTTTTACCTCCTGTTCTTGGGTTACAGGAAATGCAAATGACAAAAATTTACTTCCCTTTTCTTTAAAAAGACCTTTTGATAAATCTGCGAGCGTTAAGTAAGCGTCATCGTCCATAAATATGTAACTAAGTATCTTACAAGCACTCAGTTAATAGTTAGCAATACTGTTATTTAATGAATCGGGAAGTAATTTAAGTTTATTTCCGGGATTTAACTGTATAGGACTTTCTTGCATTTCAAAAACAAGCTCACCGCCATACAAAAATTTACTATACGGTATTGCAACACTATTAAATAACTTATTATTTAAAGTGAGTTGTTTAACATAAAACTGTCTTGGATTTTGGTTCTCAACCCTGATTTTGAGTAATTGATTATTATTTATGGTTAACAGAGCCTCTTCTACCAAAGGACTACCTAGAATATAATTATTCTCTACTGAATTTACAGGGTAAATACCCAACATATTAAATATGAGCCATGCAAATTGAATATTGCTTACTTCGTATCTTTTATTAGTAATATCAGAAAAAACACTATCTATCTGAGTTCTTATAAGCTGTTGTGTTTTCCACGATTCTCCAACATACGTGTACAAGTAAGGAATATGTGCTGTTTCAGCAGTATAAAACCTATTAACTATAGCTTGATCTTTTTCAAAGAAAGCGGTATCTGATAAATAGATATCACTTTTGCTGATGTTCATGAATGAATCAAGCATCACAATGAAGTTTCCTCTGCCCCTCATTAAGTCAATAATACCATTTAAATCATGCCTTATAGACCAAGTCTTCTGTAGGTTTTCCCTATGCTGTGTTGTATTTATGTTGCCAAGCAATTCAAAATCTACTTCATCAGCCCAGCCACCTTCTTTATCTCTTGGTCGTATGGTATTGGTAAGACTATCAAAATGATACTTATACATACTTGAACAAGTACTAAAAGAGAGATAATCTTGTTGATAGCCCATAGCCTGAGCCATTAAAGAAGTTGACTTGTATGCTTGAGCAAATGCAAGCGAGTAATTAATAGAATTTTTAGGAGAGAAATTAGCTGGGATATATTTATATTTTAAAAGATGTTTAGCAAAGGGATGAGCATTTAGGGTTTCTTTTATTGTACTGTAGGCAAGATTCACATCAAAATCTCCAATCCCTTTTAAGTAAGCTTCTGCGATAATCGAAATCGCCTCAAAACCTTCGCTATTATTTGAAACTCCTGTCTCAGGGAAACTTCCTGTCTCTTTATAATTTGCCAGTAATGACTTCACAAAATCATTTACCTTATCAGCAAAAAACAAGGTAAAAAGAGGATAAGTATTTTTACAGGCTGTATTAAAATTATGGTATCTATCAAATTCACCTTCAGTTGTTTGAAGATTTCCTGTTACATCAGCGTAACTACCATCTACATCGCTAATAAGTCTCGGAGTTTGCATTAAGTTGAATAACCCAGAGTAAAACATTTTTTTGTAGAGAGAATCTTTTACTTTTATATGTATTCTATTAAGCTCCTGCTCCCAGACACCTTCAGCGGCTTTCTTTACCAAATCAAAGTCCCAATGAGGAATTTCTTGCAAGAGGTTGTTTAAAGCACCATCTATACTCACAGTAGATACTGCAACTTTCATAGCCACAGAATTACTTCTCAGTGAATTAAAGTTGATCTTAGCACTTGATCTGGCTGCTTTTATGCGTTTAGGGCTTCCAATATCAAAGTTTTCTCTATAGAAATTATACGAATGCCAAGCATCTGAGAATTGTATTACAAAATAAATCTTCCTCTCATCAGGCACTAGTATATTACCTGGTGTGGTTGAGATACGATATCCTATTAAAGTAGAGTCATTAAGTATTCTTAGGGAGCTTTCAGTAGGGATGTCATTTTCAAAATGAAAGCCTGGATCAATATTAAGGAAAATTTTATCTTTAGCATTTCTACTTTGCAATTTATAAAACCCCACCCTACGTGTTGCAGTTATTTCAACTGAAAGATTAGATTTTTCAAATAGTAATTTGTGGAAGCCAACTGTAGCTTCCTCATTTTTGATCTTTAATAGCTTATCGCTTTCTAAGAAAAGTCTTTTATTTTCTACTCCGGGGGTTATCAAAAAATCGGAGATAATATCATTTGCTCCAGAATATATCTGTTGAAAACCTTTAAAAAAAAAGTTGCTATTTTGTGTAGTATCTGTTGCAACAGAGCAATGGTTCAGAATACTTGGTCTTACCATGCCAAAGGGTAAATAAGCACCTGTTATCAAAGTATTTGAACTTTGAAAATGATTTAAAAATAAAGGATCGACATGTGAGGAGAGCCTTTCGATAGCTATCACTTCTTCTTTTACTTCAACTACTTCAGTAGTTGGTAAACTGCAATAACTAATTACGAAAACTAAAACAACAACCGGAATAATATATAAAAAACTTTGCTTCATGTTTGGGTTAAAGCAAATATTAAAAGTCTTAAATTATTTAGTTGGAAAATTACGACTTTAATTAACTAGTAGCTTATAATATTTGTTAACGAAGACAATAATTTTCTTATGGTAGAAAGCTTTCAATTAGCCAAAAAGACAATCAATCCTAAT
>JBCDJE010000576.1:0-3448 GCA_038748185.1 Bacteroidota bacterium | reverse complement strand
TTGATACCGTTGCAGCCTTCAGAACTATTGGTTTTTTGTAAGAACAATCTGCACTGACTTTGCAATGGCGTATTGGATGATTACTTCTGCTATATTAAGGTAGTTTGTAATAGGGGCTAGGATGTTTGAATGATAAGTTCAGGAGAAATTGAAATTTCTTGGCACTTGATTAAAGTTTCAGTGTAATTTTTAAAAAGAAATAAAGTCGTATTTTAAGAATAAAACACTATGGACAGTAAAATAAATCTTCAAGGAAAGAAAGCACTGGTTACAGGTGGCGGTTCAGGAATTGGGAAAGATATTTGTGAAAAATTAGCAGCTTGTGGTGCACATGTTATAGTTAATTATCGAAGTAGCAAGGCATCTGCAGAACAGCATGCCCATCATTTAACTTCACAGTATGGTGTAAAAGCCTATCCAATTTTAGCTGATGTTTCCTCAAAAGAGGATATACAAGCTATGTTTAAAGAGATGGATGCAAAATTGGGAGGAATTGATATTTTAGTGAACAATGCCGGGTTTGAAACCATTGACCATGCTGTTGATCTTGACCTACAGGAATGGGATGATGTATTTAATGTTAATCTTAGAGGTGCTTTTATTTGTGCACAAGAAGCTGCAAAAAGGATGATTAACAGTAAGAGTGGAGTGATCATCAATATTTCATCCATTCACGACAAAGTACCCAGAAAAGGTCTGGTTCATTATTGCGCTGCTAAGGCAGGCATGAATATGATGACCAAATGCTTGGCATTAGAATGGGCAGCGTATAACATGCGAGTAGTGGCCGTTTCACCTGGTGCTATTGAAACTGAGATGAATCGAAAAGAGATAGAGAAGTTTGGTAAAGAAAAATTTAATAAATGGATTCCGGCTGGAAAAATAGGTATCGTTGATGATATTTCTTGGACTTGTGCATTTCTTGCCAGCGATATGGCTGCGTACTATACAGCTACAGAGTTATATATAGATGGAGGATATAAGGAAAGTACCATTCCTTATGATCCAAGACCTCAGAAAAATAATGATTAATCAAGTATACATGAAGTTTTATCATTTCAAATCCATATAGAAGAATGATTAAAATTTATGTGTATTCCTGAATGTATTCAAGTTTTGAGCATTCAGAAATCAAAAAAATTTAAACTGATGGAAAATAATCTAAACTACAATAAAGGCAAATTATTAGAACAGTATACTTTCACAGGCGCCGGATATAATCCATTTTTAATTAGGTCAGGTTGGCAAGTGGCAAAATTAAATTTTACGCCTGAACAAGCTTTTGATGCAATTCATAAACTAGACATGCATCTTAAAACAGATGAAGTATTCATTCTTTTCAGAGGTAATGCTATATTGATTACTGCTGTAATAATGCAAAACCATGTACAATTTGAATGTGAGAAAATGAAAGAAGGCATTGTCTATAACATACCTAAGAATGTATGGCACAACATTGCCATGAAAGAAGATGCAGAAGTATTTATAATAGAAAAGGATAATACGCATCTTGGAGATTTTGCATATCATTCTCTAAAAACTGAAGAGATAGAACAATTGCAACATTTAATGGCGCTTGAGGTCGCCAAGCAGAAAAAATAAAATTGCGATTTATTCCCAAAATACAATAGAGATTACCAATGAAGTTAGGACTAGGATTATACCGACATATGCTAAATCGAGCTCATTACGATTTTGCAAGGCAAGCAGGCTGTACACACCTTATTGTGCATCTGGTAGATTACTTTAAAAAAGGTAATCAGGCAAGTAACAACAATCAGCCAATTGGTGACCAGCAAGGATGGGGAATTGCTGGTAATACTGATGATGATATTTGGACTTTGGCTTCTCTCAAAAGATTAAAAAAAGAAATTAACGAAGCTGGGCTAGAGCTAGAAGCAATCGAGAATTTTGATCCGGGACACTGGCATGATGTTCTACTAAATGGATTAAGAAAAAGGGATCAGATTGAGTTTTTAAAACAAATCATTCGCAATGTTGGCGAAGCAGGGATTCCAGTATTTGGCTATAATTTTAGTTTAGCAGGAGTTTCAAGTAGGCTTATAGGAAATTTTGCTCGTGGGAATGCCGAATCTGTGGGAATGGATGGTGTAGATGAATCTCCCATTCCAACCGGCATGGTATGGAACATGGTATACGATAATGAAGCTTTAGATAAGGGCTATTTGCCAAAGATCACACACGATGAACTATGGGACAGATTAAGATTTTTTCTGGAAGAGCTAATACCTGTAGCAGAGGAAGCTGGCGTGAGGTTAGCAGCTCATCCCGATGATCCTCCCATGCCTTATGTGAGAAATACCCCACGCTTAGTATACCAGCCACATATGTATCAACGATTGTTAGATATTAAACCAAGCAAGAACAATAGCTTAGAATTTTGTTTGGGTTCCATTGCTGAAATGACAGAAGGAGATGTTTACGAAGCTACAGAGCAATATGCTGATAGCATTGCCTATGTACACTTTAGAAATATACAAGGCAAAGTACCCAATTATAAAGAAGTTTTTGTGGACGAGGGTGATATTGATATGATTAGGATTTTAAAAATATTGAAGATGCGGAATTTTAATGGGGTACTCATTCCTGATCATACGCCACAAATGACCTGTGATGCTCCATGGTATGCAGGAATGGCTTATGCATTAGGATTTATGAAAGCCGCTTTAAATATATTACAATAAGTATCTTTAGCTCGTTCCAATATCAATCTTCGTATAACAAGAAATGAAAGCCGCTTTTCAAAGTAATTTTACTTCAGAATTACTTGCTCAATCTTTTTCTTTTTGGAAAATCGAAAGCTCTTAGTTTTACCAATACCTTTTAAATGAACAATATTTTTCTGGGTATCAAATAGCTCAAGCAATAGAGAGTTTTCTATGGTTAGTGCTTGCAATGGTGCATTAAATGTAGATTCTAGTTCGAACCATAGCACCAAATCGTCATAAGAGAACCCTTTGGGAATCAGCTCTATTGGTTTACCTGATAAAGAAATAACAAAATGCTTTATGATGTATTTTCCCATTTCTTCTTTTAAGTAAGTAGCACGAGATGCATCCATAATATCTAAGCGATCATTGCCAGATGCTACTTGTAAAGCATCCTCAAAATCATCTAAAAACAATCGTACATTTATTTTAATAATAGGATTTTTTGGATCGATTGTAATTTCGCTCATACTAATTTTAAAGGGATGGTATGCTACATTAAATCTACTATATGAAGTAGATAAGATAACACAAAAGAATATGAAACTTTTCACAGTAAACATAGCATAACGGACAACTTCTTAATAAAATAAAAAGGGAAATATATAATTTAAGTACTTCTCCATGAATTACAATTTGGCTATCATAAAGCATATACAAATACTTTAAATCAATTTACATTTTTCTAACATTTAAATAAGAAAAAATTTAACTCAACG
>JBCDJE010000575.1:0-3455 GCA_038748185.1 Bacteroidota bacterium | reverse complement strand
GAGTAGCGGGTATAATTTTTGCATTGCCAGTGTTTTGTGTGTAGATCAAGCAGAGCTATGCTCTTGTTATCTTCCAACGAATATTCGTTGAAATAGTTATACCGCTTGTGTAAGGCAATTGCTAAAAATTGTGGGATATTGATTCAGGAAGTTATTGTTTGATCGTTACTTACATCCAATCTTCTCACCCCTAGTTTAGGCTCATTTTTCCAAATTGTTTAGCACCTTCCTTGATATCTCTGGTATCGCTACTCTTATGCTTCACAGCTTCTAAAACAAAGCTCCAAAGTTGTTCATACGGAATTAATTCCATGTACTTATCTTCTGAACTTTTTTTACTGAATTCATCCAAAGAAGTATCAAGCCATTGATAAAGCAAATCGTGATTGAATCTGTATCTCAAGAGTAAGTTGACCAGTTTAATGAAGACACCTATTCTTTGATATTCTTCCTCCTTCAAATGTCTTTTTTTGTATTGTTTGAAGGCCGCTAAGTGTTCTTCTGCTTCTTCGTATCTGTGCTTTATCAATAGATTCACCAGTTTAAAAATATTGACACTTACGTATTTTCCTTGTTTATCTTTATTGGCTATATCCAATTCATTAATGGTTTTGGCTACTTTGATGTTCGGCACTTTTTCTAATAAGCTAGTATCAATTTTTTTTGATTTTACTAATATATCAAATGAGAGCGCAATGATTTTCCAATCTTCTTTGAGTATTTTGTATCGCTTCAATTCATTTTCATACTTCATAACTTGGCAATAAGTATTTGCCGCCGCTTGATAAGCTTCTCTGTAAATAGCTGCTTGATAAGCCATTTTCTTGGCTACAAACCAATTAAAGCCTGCCAAGGAGGTATAGTCAAGCATTTCCTCCGCAATTCGTTTCATATGCTCCGTTTGGTTTACTTGAAGTGCGGAATTCATCCATTGCAGATAGAATAAAAAAATGTTTGCTCGATTCGGCAGCGGTCTATTTTTTAATTCCTGAATAGAAGTAGAACAAATCTCGATGACTTTATCTAGGTCGTTATCACATTTATACATGATAATTTCTATCATCTTAGATTTGAAAATCACAGAAGTCGATAGCTCGGGTGAGATCAAGTATTTGATCTCGTTATGATAAGATTTAGCCAAAGAGTAAATAAATTGTTTATTGGCTTTCTTCCTAGAAAAATTCGCCATCAATAGATAGTATAATCCATCGACTTTAGTTTCTACGGACTGTATTTTTAGCCATTTCTCTAGGACACCGTTGTAGTATTGAATCTTTTCGTAATCTCCTTCTGCTACGGCTACATGTTGTCTGATTAATTTTATGGATTCTACAATCAGAAAAGTAAACTCATGCTTTTCCATCAGTTCTAACTTATCCCTCAGTAAAGGAATAGCGATATTTCTGGCATTGAGTAGAATTAGGAAGTAGGCAATGGTAAAAGTCTTTTGACAATCAAAAAAAACCTGTTTTTTATTAGATGATGAGGAGGCGTCACTGCCAAATTCGTACAGCAAAATATTGTTGAACAGCCGCTTTCTCAACTCACGTTTCAAAGAACGATAATTGACTTTCCCATTTCTTGCACCTTTATATATTTCCTGAATAGCTTGCTCATCAGAGGTGAGATCAGCAGCGTATATGCCCTTGTATAATTTACTTATTTTGGTTTGGGCAGAAATATTGGAAGGAAGAATGTACTGTTTGGAGAGCTGCTTGGGAGTTATAATTTTAATGAGTTGTAGTAATGTTTGCATGAGTGACTCTATTGAATGTTCGTCACGCCAACTTTTTATCAGTAAATAGCCTAGCTTATGAGTAGAGTACAGTAGGATACGAATAAATTATGCATAATTTATGAGAATCCAGCCTCAATACTATTTTATTAGCTCATCTATTTGTCATAACTCAGCATTTTAATGCTCTTGATGATTATGCAAATTTAAAAGTATAGCGTATCTTATATTGTGTAATTAAATTTCAATAAAGTAACTCGATTAATACTATAGCGTAGTGTTTTGATCGGTAGTCCCGCAAATGTAATGCCATACGCTGCCATCATTTCCTACGATGGTATCTTTACAAAAGCCAGCAATAGCTTTTGATATTATGGCATTATTCAAGTGCTAATTGAGTCAATGTTTTCGTATGGTAAAACATTGACTCACTATCACTACTTCACTTCTGCCGAGAGTATGCTCGGTAAAAGCCTTTGTTTTGTGTAAATATGTTTGTAGGTTGGATATATTAGCTAAAAGCTGATTACAAATTCCTTGAGAATTGCTACAAGGTTTATGCGGTTGAGTGTATAAAGTTCAAATATAGACATATAATTTTTTACAATTTATGTATTTTGGTATGAAATTGAGAAGGATTTTCCCATTCACTTACTCGCTATCACAAAACTTATATCATATTTCACTCGAACTTCGGCTAAAGTCAAGGATTGACATGATGAAAACAATAGAATTTTATTCGGTACAAATATTATATAGCATAATTTTATGTGGAAGTAATACCACACGTTAGACATAATTAAAATTCTAATAATCAGTGTTTTATATTACTTTTCATATGTTGTTTGAATGAAAAAAATCTCACAAAGTACGTTAAAATGTATTTTTTCATATGTCTATCATCCCTTACATTTGACATCGAAAGACACATTTATTAATTTCAACAAGATACGCTATCATGAAAAAGGTTACTAAAATTCACACTTCACTCTTTAAGTTCAAATTTCTCATTCCTAGTATAAATGACATTATTACGGTAGGTGACGATCTTCAGATTTAGGCATTAGATTAAAGCATTTTTATTTGACTATTGAAGTTAAATGATGTAGAGCAAGATGGGTTGGTAGTTATTTCGACCCATCTTGCTATTTACAAATTAACGAATTTCACGATATTAGTTAGGTATTTCAAATTGAGGAACATTATCCGATTACAAATTTATACTAAGTCTACCTATTGAAATTAAGGCTGTACGAAGTCTCAATTTTGTTAACAAAAAACAGCCTTCGTATACCCCTATATTGAAATTAAAGCGTTTCAGGCTATCCAATATAACAATGTTCTTACGAGTTGAATATAGCATTTCCGAGAAACGATGATCAGCCTCAAAATAAGGATTAAACATAGCATATAATAAGTAAGCTAGTCATTCGGTTCTTGCAGCGTATTGAATTACGCTGTTAGAGAACCTTTTTTGATTATGCTCATCATCTTGTAAGAGCTTGTTTGGATTTTGGTCTTTGAGTCGAAAGTGAGTTATTTTTTTGCTAATCAAGGCAGAAAAGTGTGATTTTATCTGGATAAATGAGCAATTTTCTTAGAGCTTGTTTGGAGTAGGATCGAACTGTAAATCAGTAGTTTACGGTTTTGACGAAGCAAATAATAGGGACTTTATCGAGATGAACGAGCGATCCTTTAGGTAAATATTCAGTGAATATTT
>JBCDJE010000574.1:0-3457 GCA_038748185.1 Bacteroidota bacterium | reverse complement strand
TTGCTATTTAATACTTTCTTGGAATAGCAAAGTGTTGATTCGACCTGATAGTTTATACAGCCTTTCTAATACAGAAGATACACAGATTTCTCTAGGTAGGTTGGATATTTTTAAATTTGTCAACGTTCTTTATGATACCACCGGAGGCAAGATGCGAGCAAACATTTTTACAAGCCCCCATCCTAAGTATCAATATACAATAGAAGGTGGTTTGAATGTAAGCCAGTCGGCTATACCAGGGCCTTTCGTAAGTTTTTCTTTTAAGAAAAGAAACTTATTGGGCGGACTTGAAATATTTGAAACTAGAATAAGAGGCGCTTTAGAAGCACAAGCAGGTGCTACTGAACAACAAAATTTCCGTAGTCAAGAATACGGAATTAATTTTAGTCTCTCATTTCCACGTATTCTATTTCCTATTAGAAGTAAACAGAAAAAAAGACTAGGGATGCTTACGCCTAGTACCCAGTTAATAGGAGGTTTTGGATTTATAGAAAGACCGGAATATACACGCTTCAATATTCAAAATGCCTTAAGTTATAAGTGGCGTAACAGAAAAAGTCATGTTTTCAACTTAAATCTAGTAGATCTAAGCGTAATCAATACAACTAGAATTGATTCTCTTTTTGAAAATAGACTTCTAGAGTTACTAGAACAAGGAAGCACTTTGTTATTTAGTTTTGAGCGTTCACTTGTTTCAAGTATAAATGCCAGTTTTACCAAATCCAATAATGCTTTTGATATACAATCTCGTAACACAAGTTTTTTACGCTTCTTTATAGAAACAGGGGGTACTTTCTTCAATTTATGGAATCGAACGAATGTTGCAAACGACGATAAAATTTTTGGGCTTAGATATTTTCGTTTCATAAAAGGGTTAATTGATTATAGAAAAGGCTTTCCATTAGGAAAACATGGACAATTTGCTACTCGCTTTTCTTTTGGCGTTGCTAAGCCTTATGGAGCAGGCTCAAGGTCTTTACCCTATGAGAAGTTTTTCTTCTCAGGAGGAAGTAACAGTAACAGAGCTTGGCCTGCTCGACGCGTTGGCCCGGGTTCTTTTACACCTGATACACTTTCTAACGGTGCTTTCGATTATAGTTTTGAACAACCGGGAGAAATCATTTTTGAAAGCAATTTTGAACTGAGAAGAAATCTCTTCAGCTTTTTTGATGGAGCATTGTTTGTAGATGCCAGCAATATTTGGATGCTTAATAATGACCAAACAAGACCGGGAGCAGTTTTTGGCAATGACTTTTGGAAGGAGTTAGCTATCGGAATGGGAGCCGGTTTACGTCTTAATTTTGACTTTTTATTAATACGGTTTGATTTAGGAATAAAAATGTATGACCCGGCTCGACAAGAAGGCGATCGTTACATAGGCGATAACCTGAGTTTTAGACGACCATTAGGAGACCCGGGGCAATACACACTTAATCTAGGTATTGGTTATCCTTTTTAAGTTCCTTTAAATGCTAAAATTGAAAATATTACTGCTTGGCATTTCAACTATAAAAAGATGGCTGAAGCTAGCTTACATTTTTGGACACAACAAAAAAATAGTAATAAAAATGAATGATTACATTCTGGTATTCGATAAAGACGGTGTAATTACTGATACTGAAAACTTTAAACTACTCACCCTAGAAAATATATTAAGCCAAAAGTTTCCAACATTTTCTGAAGCGATCAAGACATTTAACCGAAATCATAGAGGCATGTATCGCACTGAAAAAATCACCAGAATATTTGCAGAAGTGCTTGACAAATCTCTCACTTCTACTATGATGGATAAGTTGTTAGCAAATTTTGAGAATCAGATGCAACAGTATCTTTCTAAAATTGAATTAATACCGGGAGTAAGGGAGTATATAATTAGAAGTAAAAATAAGAAAATCATTTCTTCTGCAGCCCCAAAATATGAAGTAGATATACATCTGAAATACTTTGGATTATTGAATTATTTCGAAGAAATATATGCTTCGCCAAATTATACTGATAAATCAAAGGCACTTAACGCCATTAAGCATAAGTATAAAAAACCAATTATTTTTTTTGGAGATGCATTAAGCGATTACAATTATGCAAAAGCCAGTGCTGTAACATTTGTAGGTGTTACACATTGTTCAGATGCATTTGATAATATACAAGGAGTCTCATTAATTGAGGACTTCAGAAACATGGCATCAAAATTAGAAGCACTTTAAGAAGAGTATTTTTAGCTTTTCCAAATAAATAATCTGTCATTATAATGGTACTTTAAGTTCAAACTTTAGGGTTTGATCTTTACAAATACCATTGGTTCGACTGTAAATTCGTTCAGAAAAAATAACACGATTATCTCTACCTACCATAATAACTGATGTAGAGCAAGTGCCATACTCAGGTGTTTTAATAAATATTGGCGAAAGTTCTTTCTCCCATTTTAACGTCACTCCTGTTCTAGGTAAATCCACATCATTAGCTTTTTCAATATCAAACATTAAATTCAATAAACTTACTTCATCAAAATCATCATTTATTTCCTTTGCTAACTTCTTTTTTATATTATTAACTTTCGGCCAAGGTGTATCTAGGGTGGCATTGCTCAAACCATGAATCCCTTTCTCAATTTTATTAATCTTGTTATTAATATTAGAATAATGGAACATGCCATACTGGTTAGCAGTGAGTAGATTGAATCCATTATAGCGTTTTCCTTTTTCCCTTTGTAGAAGTTTTAAATAGCCAAGTGGTCCTAATTCACCTTTTAGATAGTTAAGTGGTAATACCCCTCGAGTGGGTGCATGAACCTTATTTTCAGAAGGATCTCTATAATTAGTTACAGCAGCAATTTTTCCACTTTCATGCATGCCCATCCAAGTACCACCAGCTTTTAAATCTCTACCAGCTAAAACACCCGGTGCATCTTCCCAAAATGCAGCTTTCATTGACTTTCTATTATAAAACTCATCACGGTTAGCTGCTAGAATAAGCTTGTAATCCTTATGTGCATCCCACGCGAAAACAATCAAACACATAAATATTTTTATTGATTTTCATTGTAAATATTCAATAAAACAGATTATTTCTACTATTTTAAAGAAGCATCAATTATATGTTTTAAATCAAAATAGGTTAAGTATCCAATACTTACAGTATTAATTTTATAAGTCATCTTTTAGCAATTAATTAGCTCAAACTTTCACTAAATTGTACATGTAAAACTTAATAAAAAAGACTAACTGATTTTTTTACAAAAAGCGAATCAAAAGTAGTTGCGCTAATTGTAAAATAAAAATATACAACTATATTTACTCTTTTATTGATGATTTGTATTTTGTGAATTTTTAAAATGACAAATAACTTTTGGCTCTTTATGGAATTACTTGATGAGTTATAATAATTCCAAGATAAGCCAATGGATTCCTATAGAAAATTGTATTATTAAATGTCTTTTCAAGTAAAATCATATAGAACC
>JBCDJE010000573.1:0-3461 GCA_038748185.1 Bacteroidota bacterium | reverse complement strand
CTAAATTATTTAAAGATAACTCTCCAGTTTTAGTGGTAGGTAGTAGTTGGCCACCAGATATTGAACTTATCGCTAATTTTTATAACGACTTTCCTGAAAAGTTAAAACTAATTATTGCTCCACACGAGATTGGAGAGGGTAAATTAGAAAAGACGGTAGATGCATTCCCAAAGAAAAAAATCATCAAATTCTCAGAAGGAGAACATAAGAATCCAGCAAATTATGATATTTTATTAATCGATAATATAGGCATGTTATCATCATTGTATCACTATGGTGAGTATGCTTATATTGGTGGAGCATTTGGTGCTGGGTTACATAATACCTTAGAAGCAGCTACTTATGGCGTACCTGTTTTTTTTGGGAAAAAATATAATAAGTTTAACGAAGCAGTTGATTTAATAAATTTGAAGGGTGCATTTTCAGTAAAAGATGCGGAAGCATTTGAAAGTATTTTTTTGACTATGTATAATGATAAGACTTTAAGAAATAAAACAGGTAAGATTTGTTCAGATTATGTGATGGGACATATAGGAGGGACTCAAAAAGTCATTGCTTATTGTAAAGAAAAATTAATTGATGCCGCAGCAAGATAAAGATAAAGACATGCAAAGTCAATTTGGGAGGGTGGTTCGTTCCACTGGTTCTTGGTATGATATTCTTGCAGAAAGCGGTAAGGTTTATAAAGGAAGACTAAGAGGAAAATTTAAACTCAAGGAATTGAAAGTAACAAACCCAATAGCTGTGGGTGATAGAGTAGCTTTTATCGAAGAAAACTCTCTAGAAAATACAGTAATAATTCACGATATAGAAGATAGAGACAATTACATTATAAGACAATCGACGCATAAGAAAGGGCATAAACACATTATTGCGGCAAATGTTGACTTGGCTGTTTTAATTGCTACTATTGTTTTGCCTAAGACCTCATTAGGATTTATTGACCGATTTTTGGTTTCCTGTGAGTCATTTCATGTTCCAGCATGTATTATCTTTAACAAATCTGATTTGTTAACCAATGAAGGGAAGGAATATTTGACTTATTTGAATGGACTTTATAAAGAACTTGGTTATGAAGTTTTATCGCTTTCTGCTTTATATGACGATAATCTCCTAGAGGTTAAAAAACTGCTTGGAAATAAAAAAAATCTAATTGCCGGTCATTCTGGTGTAGGAAAATCTACATTGATAAATAGATTAGTGCCAAAAGCCGTACAAAAAACAGCTGAGATATCTTCTTTTGCTAATAAAGGCGTACATACAACTACTTATGCAGAGATGTTTCAAATGGATAGTCAATCTTTTTTGATTGATACACCCGGTATCAAAGAATTTGGGATTCTCGGATTGGAAGAATACGAAGTCGCTTATTTCTTTCCTGAAATAAGGGATGCTTCCGAAAGCTGTAAGTATTATAACTGTACACATGCTCATGAACCTGGCTGTGCTGTCTTAGAAGCAGTTGAAGCAGAAGAAATTGCTGTTTCACGTTATAGAAGTTACCTTAGTATCTTAGGAAATGAGGATAATAGGAAGTGAAAGCATAACACATAATTGGAATTTTTTATTTCGGCTTTAAAGTATCAATCATGCAAGCAATCTTAATACAAAATGCCCACGTAGTTAACGAAGGAAAGATTATTGAAACGGATGTATTTATTAGAGATGGGTTTATCAATAAAATTGGGAGAAATCTTAGTAGCTCTCAGGCAGAAGTGGTTATTGATGGAGCTGGAAAGTACCTATTGCCCGGTTTAATTGATGACCAAGTACATTTTAGAGAACCCGGTTTAACACATAAGGGAGAAATTTACACTGAAGCTAAAGCGGCAGTTGCTGGTGGAATAACTAGTTTTATGGAAATGCCCAATACAATACCCAATGCTGTAACAGTAGATTTGCTGGAAGAAAAATATCAAACGGCAGCTAGTCGCTCCCTTGCCAATTATTCTTTTTTTATGGGAGCTACTAACGATAATCAAGAGGAATTAAAAAAAGTAAACCCTGTAAAAGTTTGCGGTATTAAAATATTTATGGGTTCATCAACAGGTAATATGTTAGTAGACGATGAAGATGTGCTCGAAAAAATATTTTCCAGTACAAATATGCTCATTGCCACACACTGCGAAAAAGACCCAATGGTAAAAGCAAATGAGGCTACTTATAGAGAAAAGTTTGGCGAGGAAGTTCCTATCAAATTTCATCCACTCATCCGAAGCGAAGAAGCTTGCTATGCATCTTCATCGCAAGCAGTGACATTAGCAAAGAAGTACGGTACAAGACTGCACATTCTTCATATATCCACAGCAAAAGAATTAGCTTTATTTGAAAATAAAACACCTCTTATTAACAAGAAAATCACTGCTGAAGCCTGTATTCATCATTTGTGGTTTTCAGATGAAGACTATGAAGAAAAGGGAACATTAATTAAATGGAATCCAGCTGTAAAAACTGCAAAAGACCGAGATGCGATATTTCAAGCAGTAATTGATGGACATATCGATGTAATTGCTACAGATCATGCGCCTCACACTCAGCAGGAAAAAGATAATACTTATTTTAAAGCACCATCTGGAGGGCCTTTGGTGCAACACAGCTTACGAGCACTATTAGAGTTCTACTATCAAGGAAAAATTTCTTTGGAAAAAATAGTGGAAAAGGCATGTCATAACCCTGCCATTTTATTTAAGGTTGAAGAAAGAGGATTTATTAGAGAAGGGTATTGGGCAGATTTGGTTTTAGTAGATTTAACTTGCGAACAAGAGGTTAATAAAAGTAATATTTTGTATAAGTGTGGTTGGTCGCCTTTTGAAGGGTTTAAATTTCACTCTTCTATTACCCATACCATTGTTTCAGGGCACTTAGCCTATCAGAATGGGAGGTTTGATGAAAATGTGAAAGGCAAGAGATTGAAATTTTTAGCTTAGAAAATTGCTTAACATTAAAGATACTTATAGATTTGCAATCTTTTAAATGGCGGATGTAGCTCAGTTGGTTAGAGCACCAGATTGTGGTTCTGGGGGTCGTGGGTTCGAAACCCATCATTCGCCCTTTTTCGAAGCCCCACTTACATGTAAGTGGGGTTTTTATTTAGTCTTACTGTTATTTATTTGTGTTTCGAAAAGAATTTCTCTACAAGTACAGTAATTACCTAAATGACAAACGGCCAACCTTTTTGCAATAGATTCTTTGGGTATGAATTTTCCTTTAAATTGACCTATACCCAAAGTGATATGCGGTGAGAAATTACTAAAACTGTGTTTACTAATGTACTGGTTTACCCAATTTATACTACTTTCATTACATCCATTCCCTAAAAAACTAGTACTATTTACTTGATGGGAGAGATGCTTTTCAAGACTATTTATCAGTAACTCATGTAAGTATTGTAGTGACTTACTATATTCCAGAGCCATACTATTGATTGTCTCTCCTATATCACTTTGATGTGTTTCTACTTG
>JBCDJE010000572.1:0-3463 GCA_038748185.1 Bacteroidota bacterium | reverse complement strand
CTTTTCTTGAGCAAAAAGAAAAGTATTGGAAAAAAACAATAATAAAATTATTACTCTCATCATAATGAATGAAAATAATAATTAATAATAAAAACCTTGCACTGATTTAGCCTTAAAAACGCATTGAGTCAAATTTTTTGGGTTGCACAATAGTTTTTGTCTATCAAGCTTATTTGCACTTCAGGGTAACACAGTGCAGAGTTCTTTGGTTAATTACTAAATTTATCTCAATAAGCTTTGCATGAAAGAGGTATCAATATTCATATTTTTAATTCTGAGTTTGACTAATTGCCAATTAGCTAGCAAAGGCAGCCTCTTTCAATTAAGAGCTAATACAGGTATTAATTTTAATAATGAAATTATTGAAAATGATACCATGAACATTATGGCGTTAGAATATTTTTACAGAGGAGGTGGAGTAGCAATAGGAGATCTCAATAACGATCTACTTCCTGATGTGATAATGGGGGGTAATATGGTGCATTCCAGATGCTACCTTAACAAGGGTAACTTCACTTTTAAAGATATTACAACAATCTCAGGATTATTAAACGATCGGTGGATAAATGGGATTAGTCTGGTAGATATTAATAAAGATGGATTGTTAGATATTTATCTCTGCGTTGGAGGAACTAACCAACCTGAAAGCAGAAAGAATTTATTCTACATTCAGCAGAAAAATAATGATTCAGACATCCCAATTTTCGTAAATAAAGCCAAAGAACTTGGCTTAGATAGTGATAAAAGTACAACTCAGGCAGTTTTTTTTGATTACGATCTTGATAATGATTTGGATGTAATAATCGTAAATACAGATGCTGATAATAAAAATCCCAATAGCATTAGAAATAAAGTAGAAGATGGTTCTGCTCCTAATTCTGATCTATTGTTTGAAAATAGGCTCAATGAACCTACTTTTCAAAAATTTGTAGATGTGAGCCTAAAAGCAGGTATTAAATATGATGGGTTTAGCCTCGGAGTGAGTGTAACAGATATTAATATGGACGGATGGCCAGATATTTATATAGCAAACGATCATTTAAGTAATGACATTTTATATATAAATAACGGTGATAAATTTTTTAGCAATCAGATCGTAAATGTAATAAAGAATCAGAGTTACTATAGTATGGGGGTTTATAGTAAAGACCTTGATAATAATGCATTAAACGACATATTTACACTAGATATGTTACCCGCTAGTAATGAACGTAGACACAAGATGCTAATGGGTATGAATCTTCCTCGATTTCGTTTGGCTCAAGATTTTGGTTATCAGCACCAGTTTATGAAAAACACCTTACAAATGAACATTGGAATTAATAAAGATGATAACCCTATTTTCACTGAGACAGCTCAATTTGCTGGGATTCATGATACCGATTGGAGTTGGGGAAGTGTAATTGCAGATTTTAATCTAGACGGACTAAATGATATTATTATAACAAATGGCTACGCAAGAGATATCACAGACATGGATTTTGTTGTTTATCAAGAAAACTTGAACTTCTTTAACAAAAATCTAAATAATGAAGCCTATAAATTAGCAATAGCCCAGCAGCCTCCTATCAAACTCGGAAACTATGCTTTTATGAATAAAGGTTCACTTCTATTTACAGATGTAAGTGAAACATGGGGTATAAATACTCCTAATTTATCTAATGGAATAGCTTATGGAGATTTAGACCTCGATGGAGATCTTGACCTTGTAATTAATCATATTAACCAAAAAGCAAGTATTTTAGAAAATACTACAAAAACATCAAAAAAGAACTTCATAAAAGTACTTCCTTTAAATAGCGTAGGTGCTCCTGTATTTGGTGTAAAGGCTTTTCTATATATTGATCACCAAAAACAATATCAAGAACTATTTCCTGTGCAAGGATACCAATCTACACAAGAACCTATTTTCCATTTTGGTATCAATCAGAAAATAGAGGCTGATTCTTTAAAACTTATCTGGCCAGGTGGTGGTACATCTTTGTATTATAAACTCCAAGCCGATAGTCTATACACAATACGAGAGCCCATAAAAAGACCGTACAATAAAAAGCAAACAGAAGCATTCAAAACTTCTTTTTTTTCGATTTCAAATTTTAGAAGAACTGAAGCACATCTCCCATACTTGTCTTATACCGATATAGAAAATCAATCTCTTATCTTTCAGACTTTCTCAAAAGAAGGGCCTAAACTAGTTATTGATGATGAGGATTTAAGCCAAAGACCTGATATTTTTGTTGGTACCGGGCCTAAGCAAAATGGGCTTATCTTACATCAAAACAAAATAGGTGAATTTGAAATTCAAACTTTTGAAAAGGGTGGAGAATTTGAAGATATGGATGCTGAATGGCTAGATGCTGATGGTGACAACGACCTCGATTTATTTGTATCGAGTGGTAATGTAAATTTCTTAAATGGACATAAAAGTTTACAAGACAGACTGTATCTACGAACGAAAAATGGGTTTGAATGGTCTCCTGAATGTATACCTATCCTTAAAACTTTTACTAAAGAGGTAGTAAAAGTTGATTTTGATCATGATAATGATGATGATCTTATCGTTTTTGGGCGAATGGTTAATGGTAAATTTCCTGCAATTCCAAAATCTTATTTACTTCAAAATAATAAGGGAGTTTTTACTGATGTTTCAGAAAGGTATTTACCACAAAGGGGATTTTTAGGTATGGTAAGTTGTGCTGAAAAAGCTGATTTAGATAATGATGGTACTTATGAAATCATATTTGCTGGAGAGTGGCAAAGTATCAGGGTATTAAAATGGGACAAAGATAAATACAATGAGGTTAGTGAGGAATA
The DNA here is from genome assembly GCA_038748185.1 of Bacteroidota bacterium. Classification (GTDB taxonomy): domain Bacteria; phylum Bacteroidota; class Bacteroidia; order Cytophagales; family Flammeovirgaceae; genus Chondrinema. Next base: position 649 of record JBCDJE010000572.1, on the reverse strand, counting down.
TCAGTTATCTGATATGAAAGGATTGTGGCATTCAATTCATATCTCAGACCTTAATAAAGATGGATTTATGGATATTTTAGCCGGAAACGCTGGTAAAAATCATCCTTTTGCAAAACAAATTCCATTACAACTTTATGTAAAAGATCTAGATAACGATGGAAATAAGGATCCTCTTCTTGCATGGAACATTATTAATCAGCAAAATGAAAAAAAGTTTTATCCGGTTTTTCATAGGGATGCTTTTACCATGCAGTTTCCTTTTATTAAAACCAAATACAGAAAATATGACGACTTTGCAAAAGCCGATATGGCTTCTATTCTTACTCTCTCTCAAAAGCCTATGCACATGGAAGAAGTTAATTTTCTAGAAAGTGTCATATTTATCAATGAGAAAGGGAAAGGCTTTTCTATGCAAAAACTACCTAAAGCTGTTCAAATGGGTCCTGTTACTACATTTTTAACTACAGACTTTAATATGGATGGAGAAACAGATATATTGTGTATGGGTAATACACAAAATATGCCTGTCTTTTTAGGTTGGAATAATAATTCGCTCGGTACTTTAGTAATTAAAAAAAAAGGTGTGTTTGAGGTAATCCCCAATAATAAAGTACAACTGTATATCACTGGCGAAGTGAGGGCTGCAATT
>JBCDJE010000571.1:0-3466 GCA_038748185.1 Bacteroidota bacterium | reverse complement strand
AAATGAGGCGATTTGGTAAATGTATCACACAAAGAAAAATTTATGAATCAACATATTACTGGATAATTAGATGATAGTCAAATGGTTTTATTTTGAGCTTACGCACAATTATCTCAAAACTCCTTATTTAGGGCTTAAATAGAATATGTCTGTTTAGTCCTGTTTTTTATTATTTGATGTTGAATAATTAAATATAGCTGTTACTTCTGAAGTAATATCCCATCAATGTTAGACGCTAAATATGATGTTAACGACTCTAATTGAGGAGGTTCAGTTATATATGCGGGTGATGAATTGGAGTTAGCAGAAGATTAATATCACACCTGAGCTAATGGATAAGATACATAATTTCCCTTTTGACGCATCTTCTCTTTGATTATAGGACTAAAATATGAACATTTAATATAGTATTTTAAAGTTAGTATTTCTCACAATAGCTATAGTAAATGAAAAGCATATACATACTGTTATTCAATCTCATCATTTTAATAAGTTGTAATACAGTAAAAAATGATGAAAATGAAAAATTAATTACAAATCCGAATCCACCAAATATTGTAATAATTGTATCTGATGATCATGGCTCAAAGGATGCTGGTTGCTATGGCAATAAGGCAATTAAAACACCTAATATAGATTTGCTCGCTTCGGAAGGCATAAAGTTTAACAATGCTCATTGTACTTCACCTTCATGTAGTGCGAGCCGATCGGTTATTCTCACTGGTTTGTACAATCATGCTATAGGACACTATGGACATATGCATTCCTACCATCATTTTTCTTCTTACGACCATGTAAAATCTTTACCAGTATATCTGAAAGAATTTGGAAACTACCGAACTGGGCGAGTTGGTAAATACCACCTTGCTCCAGAGGCTGTCTATAAATTTGGGGAAATTTTTAAGGCCAATAGCAGAAATTCGGTCGCTATGGCTGATAGTGTACAAGCATTTATTGAAGATAGGGATAAGCGCCCTTTTTTTCTTTACTATTGTACAAGTGATCCACATAGAGGTGGGGGCGAAGTAACAGCACATCCGCTCAAGCCAAATGCTTTTGGCAATAAAAAAGAAGGATATCCGGGTATTGAAAAAGTTACTTTTAATGAAGCAGATGTAATTGTTCCTCCTTACCTTCCTGATAGGCCTGAGACAAGAGCAGAATTAGCACAATATTATGAGTCAGTACATCGCATGGATCAAGGTGTTGGTAGAATAATCCAACATTTAAAGTCTACAGGGAAATGGGATAATACTGTAATAATTTACATTTCTGACAATGGCATAGCTTTTCCCGGAGCAAAAACCAATATTTATCAAGCAGGTATTAATTTGCCTTGTATTGTTAAAAATGTAAATAGCGAACATAAAGGATCAGAAACAGATGTATTTGTTTCTTGGGCCGACCTCACACCAACAGTTTTAGAATTAGCTGGTGTATTGACAAATGCACAGCAATACATACAAAGTCTTTATAAAGAGTACGGTTCAGAGAATACTAATAATATTTATGCAAAAGCCTTTCATGGAGATTCTTTTGCCGATGTGTTAAATGGTAACCTAGATAAAGAAGATAGGGAAATGTTTGCTTCACACACTTTTCATGAAATTACTATGTATTATCCTATGAGAAGTGTTGTATCGGGTAACTTTAAACTTATTTGGAACATTGCCCATGGGTTACCCTATCCGCATGCTTCAGATTTATATGCTTCAGCTACTTGGCAAGCAACATTAAAGAGCGATGACCAACTCTACGCAGGCAGATCTGTGAAAGATTACACTTATCGCCCCCAGTTTGAATTGTATAATATTAAGGATGACCCTTATGAGATAAAAAATTTGATAAATAGTGTTGAACATCAAGAAACAGCTAAGGCACTTATGGTAAAAATGAAGAAGTACCAGCAAGAAACGAATGACCCCTGGGTAACAAAATGGATACACGAATAAACTAAGGCCTGATTTAGAGATAGTACCAGTTGTTTTTTGGCAGGTAATCCAATATCCGAATAGATATGTTTTTGTAAATTTTTCCTACTTGTTACATATTGAAACGGTTCATAAGTCAACTTTTGTTAGTTTAGTACTTTAGCATTAAAGTATTAACATGAGATATTCTTTACTGATTTTTCTGATGATTGTTTTTAGCTGTACGCCCTCAGAAAAAGCCGAAAATGAAAAACAGCTTTCAATTGAAATAAAGGAATGGGGTAAGCTTCCTAATGGTCAAACTGTACAATTATTTACACTTTCTAATGCAAATGGGGTAAGTCTTTCTATTACTAATTATGGAGGAATAGTAACCTCAATATTTGCACCAGACAGAGAAGGGAAATTATCAGATGTTACCTTAGGTTTTGATAACTTAGAAGGTTATTTAAAGGAAACACCTTATTTTGGTGCAATTGTAGGCAGGTATGGAAATCGCATTGCCAATGGTACTTTCACGCTAGATGGAAATACTTATACACTGGCTAAGAATAATGGCAAAAACCATTTACATGGAGGAGAGAAGGGGTTTGATAAAGTAGTTTGGGATGCTGAAAAAATTGAGGGAAAAGATCAAGTTGGTGTGCAGTTGAGCTATTTGAGCAAAGATAGAGAAGAAGGTTATCCTGGAAACCTTAATGTAACAGTTACTTATACTTTGAATACCAAAAACCAGTGGAAAATTGATTACAAAGCCACAACAGATAAAAAAACGGTGGTGAACCTCACTAATCATGCCTACTTTAACCTGACAGGAGAGCCGAAAAACGCTGTTCTTAACCATGAACTTTCTATTGCAGCCTCTCATTTCTTGCCTGTAGATAGCACATTAATTCCTTTAGGAGAATTGAAAGAAGTTTCAGGAACTCCATTTGATTTTATTATTCCCAAAAAAATTGGCTCACGCGTAGAAGAAGATGATACTCAACTGAACTATGGTAGGGGTTATGATCACTGCTGGGTTTTTGATGACCAATCAGGTAAAATGAAATTCGCAGCCAGTGTTTTTGAACCGGCATCAGGTAGGTTAATGAATGTATATACCACTGAACCGGCTGTTCAGTTTTATGGTGGTAATTTCCTTAATGGAACTTTGATCGGAAAAGGTGGTACACCTTATCAATTTAGGACAGGTATGTGTTTGGAAACACAGCATTACCCCAATTCTCCTAATCAACCTGAATTTCCCTCAACAGTCTTAAATCCCGGTGAGGTTTACCAAAGCTCTACCATTTATGAATTTATTACTAAATAAACCTGAGTTCGACGTAAGCGAATGTAAAAAAATCGATCCGCCGTCTTGCAGATCGCTTCACACTGAACCCTCTTTCTATTAATACTATTATGAATGTTAATCTGTGTATTTGATGTACGGGAACAAAGTCAGAGATGATACTTTCTCAGGTTGCTTGATATATTCATTTATTAATTCTGTAATTTTTTGCTCGATTTCTTCCAAGGATTGAAATAGCTTT
>JBCDJE010000570.1:0-3466 GCA_038748185.1 Bacteroidota bacterium | reverse complement strand
GGATGAACCTACTGCCTCTATTACTGAAAAAGAAACGATAATTCTTTTTCGCATTATTAAAGAGTTGAAAACAAAGGGTGTGTCTATTATTTATATTTCTCATCGCATGGCAGAGATTTTTGACATTGCAGATAGGGTAACTGTGTTAAAAGATGGAAAGTACCAAGGTACACATCATACAGCTGATATTAATGTAGATGTGATCATTAAAATGATGGTTGGGAGAGATTTGGAAAAACAATATTATCAATCTCATGCAAAACCTAAAGTAAGTATGGAGGTAAAAGGGTTTTCAGGCCCTTTATTTCATGAAATCTCCTTCCAATTGAATGAAGGAGAAATACTGGCTTTAGCCGGATTAGTAGGTGCCGGTAGAACTGAAATAGCCCGAGCGATTATTGGCGCAGATAAAAAATATACTGGAGAGTTATTAATCAATGGGGAAAAAGTTATTATTTCTCACCCTGCTGATGCAGTAAAAAATGGAATTGGTTACCTTCCTGAACATCGAAAAGAACAGGGACTATTTTTGGATCAATCTGTTGAGAGTAATATTTCTGTGAGCAATATGAAAGCTATTGCTGCAAATGGGTTTATAAAACCGAAAAAAGCATCCAAAATTGCTCAAGAATATGTTTCACTATTGAATATTAAAACACCGAGTACCAAGCAGTTATCAGTTAACCTTAGCGGTGGAAACCAACAGAAATTGATTCTTGCAAGATGGTTACTTTGCCAACCCAAGGTTTTTATTGTTGATGAACCCACCCATGGTGTAGATGTTGGGGCAAAAGCAGAAATTTATAATTTACTGAAGTCATTGGCTAAAAAAGGTATGTCCATTTTGTTAATTTCCTCTGAACTGCCGGAAGTACTCACCTTAAGTGATCGCATTTTGGTATTACATAATGGGGAAATTACTGCGGAATTTAAAAAAGAAGATGCGACTGAAGAGGAGATTATGCACTATGCTTCGGGAACAAAAAATATGTTTAGAGAAGTAACTTCAGCAATGTAAATTAAGAAGCAAACATGAATTTTCATCATTTCAAATTTATACAGAAAAGGATTAAAATTTATGTGAGGCACTGGATGTATTTAAATTTTTATAACATTCAGTAATCAAAGAATTTTAAGCAGATGAAACAAATAAATATAAGAGAATTATTACAAGATCGGGTTTTCACGCTGACAGTTACTATAGCTGTTATGTTTGTGGTATGTAGCTTTATCTGGCCTAATAAATTCCCTACTTTCGATAATATCTCGCTTGTTTTACTCAACTTATCCATTGAGTCTATTGTAGCTGTTGGTATGATGATTTTACTTATTTCCGGTGCTTTTGATCTTTCGGTTGGATCAGTTGTGGCTTTTTCTGGAGGTTTGGCAGGTTATTTAATGTATTACTATGGCGTTTTTGTTCCTGTAGCTATTCTAGCAGCATTGGGAGGAGCGGCACTAATAGGCTTTATTAATGGCTGGTTTGTAGCGCGAGTTGGCATTAATCCACTTATCCAAACCCTGGCAATGATGGGCATTGTGAGAGGTTTGGCTTTAATGCTGAGTGGAGCAGGTATTCAAAACTTTCCTGAGACTTTCAATGCAATAGGACAAGTTAAAATCTTGGGCTTACAATCGCCGGTTTGGTTTATGATTTTGATAGTAGCCATCTTCAGTATTTTGGTATCAAGCACTATTTTCTTTAGACGCTATTATTATATTGGTGGTAATGAGCAAGCGGCAAGGTTGTCAGGCATTCGAGTAGATAAGATGAAAATTATTTCTTACGTCATTGTATCGTTATTAGCAGGTTTTGCAGGAGTACTACTTTCTGCCAGATTGGGAGCTGCCATGTCTACTTCAGGGCAAGGCATGGAATTGAGGGTAATAACGGCAGTAGTATTGGGTGGCGCAAGTCTTTTGGGTGGTCAAGGCAAAATTATTGGGGCTTTACTAGGGACGGTTTTTATGGGTTTAGTTAGTAATATTATGATTTTGGCACGTGTTTCAGGGTATTGGCAGCAAATTGTTTTAGGGCTTATCCTTATTTTAGCAGTTAGCATTGATGTATTATTAAAAAAACAAGGTGGTACGAAACCCAGAGAATATGTAAAAAAGGTAGTGAGCAGCAGTTAGTTTTAAGTGAAATATTGATCATCAATATTTCAAATTGATAGAGGTAATTGTCTCTAAGTGTTTAAACAAAATTAAATATAACCTATTTGGCTATAACTGACTGATAATGAGATTGATGAAACTCTGATAAAAAAGTATTAGTACTTAGAACAAACCAACTTACGCAATTCTAATTTTGAAAAATGAAAATTATGCAAAAACTCATTATCGTACTACTTCTCAATATTTGCCTATTCAACAGTGCTTGCGACCCATCTAAAGGCGCTAAGTTTAAAGAAGCGCAGGATGCTACAGTAGTCAGTTCTGATGAAGAATATGTGATGATCACTACCATTGTTAATTTCCCCATGTATGTAAACCACGACCAAGCAGCATTTATAAAATGGGGAAAAAAAATGGGTGTGAAGACGGCTATTTTAGGGCCTTCAGAGTGGGACGTAGCCTCCCAGATTTCTACTATCGAACAGGTGATTGGCACGAAACCTACCGGATTATTAATTAATGGGACAGACCCTGCCATAGCGAATGCAATTAATAAGGCTGTAGAGGCTGGTATACCCACGGTTGTGTATGATTCCGATATTCCAAACAGTAAAAGAGATGCATTCTTAGGAACAGACTGGTATGATATAGGGAAACTGCAAGGAGAAAAAATGGTAGAACTCATCAACGGGAAAGGTAAAATAGCCTATATGGGTATTTTAGGCATGACTAACATGGAGGCAGGATTTCAAGGATTGCTCGACGTGATTGCTGATTATCCTGAAATTGAAGTGGTAGGTAAGTTTGATGATAAATCGAATGTAGAGGAGGCAGCACGAATCACTTCCGATTTGTTGAGCGCGCACCCCGATCTAGCCGGTATATGCGGTTTTGATGCTATGAGTGGACCAGGTATTGGCTTATCAATCAAAGAAGCAGGTAAAGCTGGCAAGGTAAAAGTAACTACGGTTGATTGGGAGCCTGAGCATTTGAGATTGGTAGAAGAAGGAGTAATCGATCTATTAGTAGGGCAAAAAAGAGAATTGTTTACTTGGTATGGCGCACAGTTTTTATTTGATATGGTACATAACACCAATATGCTTTCTAATAATGATGATGTGGCAGGCATCACGAATATTCCCTACAGCGTAAATACCGGTTTACTTACTATTACCGAAGAAAATATTAGGCAGTTTGTAAATCGAGCGGATTAAAATGTGTTTTTATTAGCAATGGTACGGTAAAAAATTAAGCAGCTAAAGAGCCGTAGCATAAAATTGAGTTGATTGCCTGTTTATTTTTTTCCAATTCAGGGTCGACCTGAAACCTTGAAAAAAATAAATCCAGC
>JBCDJE010000569.1:0-3478 GCA_038748185.1 Bacteroidota bacterium | reverse complement strand
TACTAAAGAGATAAAAGACGAGATTGATGAAGAGTCAAAATCTATTAAGAAAAGTGTAAACGATTAGTTAGTTGCCTATCCTTAGGCATACAGAAATGTTCACCGTCCCTTTTATAAAATATTTTTTGGTAATAAGCCGAGAGTTTTAAAGCTTTCGGCTTTTTTAAATTGATTGGCATTGTACTCATCTTATAAAGAGACACAGGAAGCCTTACTTTCAGGAGAAACCACTTGTGTCAGCTTAGTAAAACACTACCTGCAAACTATTAAAAGCCTTCCTCATCTCAATGTTTTTCTGGAAACATTTGATGAAGAAGCCCTTGAACACGCCAAAACAATAGATGAAAAAATAAAAACTGGAAAAGCCGGAAAATTGGCAGGAATGGTGATAGGTTTAAAAGATGTTATCTGTTACAAAGGACATACTTTACAAGCCTCCAGTAAAATTTTGGATAATTTTACATCTCGTTTCAGTGCTACTGCTGTACAGAAAGCGCTAGACGAAGATGCCATAATAATTGGCAGGCAAAACTGTGATGAGTTTGCAATGGGTTCTTCTAATGAAAATTCTGCTTTTGGTTCAACCCATAATCCTCATGGAAAAAATCTTGTACCTGGAGGGTCTTCCGGCGCTTCGGCAGTAGCTGTAGCGGCGGGTATGTGCCTTGTTTCTTTAGGTTCTGATACTGGCGGATCCGTAAGGCAGCCAGCTGCGTTTTGTGGCGTTGTGGGTACAAAACCTACATATTCGCGCATTTCAAGGCATGGCTTAATTGCTTATGCCTCCTCTTTCGATACCATTGGGATACTCTCTAACAATACACAAGATGCAGCATTGGTTTTAGAAGTAATTGCTGGAAAAGACGATTTCGATGCAACTGTTTCTCAGAAGAAAGCGCCTAATTTCAGCGCTAATGCTGCTTCTAGTAAAAAGTGGAAAATTGGATATATTAAAGAAAGTCTTGAAAGTGAAGGCTTACACCCTGAAATAAGGCAAAGAATGGATAGCACTATCGCTGTTTTACAAGCTGCCGGTCATGAACTTGAAATGTTCAATTTTCCATTGTTAGATTATGTATTGCCTACTTACTATATTCTTACGACAGCAGAAGCAAGTACAAATCTTTCTCGTTACGATGGTGTTCGCTACGGACATAGAACAAATACCGCTAATTCTTTAGAAGAAATGTATAAAAAATCTCGTTCAGAGGGTTTTGGTGAGGAAGTAAAACGAAGAATTATGCTAGGAACTTTTGTTTTAAGTGCTAGTTACCACGATGCATATTTTACTAAAGCACAGAAAGTAAGAAGGCTTATTAAAGAGAAGACTCATGAACTTTTTAAAACATTTGATTTTATTATGCTACCAACTACTCCTTCTTTGCCTTTTAAAATTGGGGCTTACGGGGAAGAAAATCTGGTAGATTACTATTTGGCAGATTTGTTTACTGTACAAGCTAATGTAGCTGGTATCCCTGCTATTTCAATTCCTGCAGGAAAAAGTGATAAAGGCTTGCCAATAGGTATGCAGCTTATGGCAGACTCATTTGAGGAAGAAAAATTATTTGATTTTGCCAAAACTTTTGAAAAAGAACTTACGCTTTCGTTCAATTCAGTAGAATAAAAACAATCTTAAACGTTATTTTATAATCTTTTGATATCCAATACTTTAATTTGAAATAATTAAACTCTATATTCACAAGTCTTTCTCAGCCTTGGTCTAAATTCTTCGAATATATCATGTTTGGCAGATACTTTTTATTACTTTTTTTAATCTCAACCCATTCAATATTTGCTCAAAAAGCCTTTTATAATGATTCAGACAGCGTTTACACCGTTGAGCTTCCTCTAGGCTATATATTGCCTTTTGCAGAAGGAGAAGAAGTAATTACTGCAGCAGAAGTTGAAACTGAGGCTGTAAGCAGAATATTAAAATTCGATACTACTGCAGCAGTTTACCTAAATAAAGTAGCATATAATACAGCATATATTCCATCTGTTTCTGATGAAATAGTACAGGAAAGATTACTTAAAATTGAAAATGAAATTCCACTTAATTTTCATAAGAGAGTAAGACTTTTTATCGATTTCTTTTCCGTTAGAAAAAGAGATTTTACGCTGAGGATGATGGCAAAGAGAAATATTTATTTTCCCCTCTTTGAAAAAAAATTAGCTGAACACGGCTTGCCTGATGAGCTTAAATATTTATCCATTATTGAATCAGCTTTTGATCCAAAAGCGGTTTCTGTGGCAAGAGCAGTAGGACTTTGGCAGTTTATGTACTACACCGGAAAAATGTATGGTTTAAAAGTTAACAGTACCATAGACGAAAGAAGAGATCCAGAAAAAGCTACAGAAGCAGCCTGTAAACATTTAAAATATCTTTACAAAAGATTTAATGACTGGGAACTGGCTATTGCAGCTTACAATTGCGGTGAAGGTAATGTAAATAAAGCACAAAGAAGATCGGGTAAAAAGAAATTTTGGGATATTTACGCGAGACTACCAAGGGAGACACGCTCCTACCTCCCTCAATTTGTGGCCATGATGTATGTGATGAAATATGCAGATGACCACAATCTTATACAAGACAAGCCTTTTTATGCAATTCCGAAGGAAACGGTTTATGTAAACCAATCCATAGATTTAAAAAAGCTGGCAAAAGAACTTATGGTATGTGAAGAAGATATGCTTATGCTTAATCCTAAATTCAAGTATAATTATGTACCAAACGGCGTGAAAAACTATCCTATAAACATACCAGCAGCACGTTCAGGGCTGTATCTTGCGAAGGAAAAGGATATTTTAGCTAAAGTAAAAGTTACTACTCCATCCAAGCCTATTTATGCCAGCCTATCGGGTGATAACATTAATAAAAAAGGAAAATACTATTATACTGTTAGACGTGGTGATGTTTTGGGATCAATTGCTCAGAGAAATGGGGTTGGTCTTTCTCAGTTAAGGGCATGGAATAACATTTACACTAATAAAATCTATCCGGGGCAAAAATTGGTTATTTATGGTAAAGGTGCAGTTGCACCAAAAATTACTACTCGTAACAGTGTACAACAAAAGACAGTTAGTGCTAATCAAACAATAGCTGCTCCTAAAGGGAAAGTCCATATTGTACAAGAAGGAGATACTCTGTGGGGGATTTCAAAACAATATAAGGGTCTTACAGTAGAAAGAATAAGATCACTTAATAATTTAAAATCCAGCAGATTAAAAATAGGACAACGTCTTAAGCTTGGGTAAGCCTTTTTTTATTTTTTACACTTACTCTTACTAAAACATCTTAATAGCTTTCCTCATCGCTAGGAAAGCTTTTTTCTTTAACATCAGTAATATAATTCTGAACAGCATCCGCAATAACAGTATATAAATCAGCATATCTTCTCAGAAATCGGGGATTAAAGTCTTTGGTGATACCTAAAAGATCATGCAAGACCAATACCTGACCATCGGCATATTGTCCTGC
>JBCDJE010000568.1:0-3480 GCA_038748185.1 Bacteroidota bacterium | reverse complement strand
CAGAGTATGTGGAAGATATTGAGGGGGATTTGATGGAAAGGTTTGATCGGAGGTTAGAAGAGAAAGAAAACGGGGTAGCAAAATGGGGATTTTTAAAAGATATTATTCAATTGTTCAGACCGGGGATTATTCGACCATTCACAAGTAATTATCCATTAAATCATTATGACATGTTTAAAAATAATTTCAAAGTAGCAAGTCGTAGCTTACTAAAGCATAAGTTTTATTCTTTTATCAACATTGCAGGGTTAGCAATAGGAATGACTTGCTGCTTATTGATTTATTTATATGTAAACCATGAACTAAGCTACGATGCTTTTCACACAAAAAAAGCGCAAATCCATAGAATTGTTACTGATATTAAAACCCCTACGGAAACCCTTAATATTAGTGTTACTTCTGCCCCTATGGCAGCCTATATGAAAAAAGACTTCCCGGAGGTGTTAGAGATGGTAAGATTAGATGATGCCGATTTTCTTCTTACACGAAATGGGCAAACCTTTCAAGAAGATAATGGGATGCTTGTCGATGCTTCTTTCTTCGAAGTATTCTCATTTCCTATAATTAGTGGTGATCATAAAACAGCCTTATCTGATCCGTTTAGCATAGTGCTAACTGAAGATGCTGCAAAAAAATATTTTGGGAATGAAGATCCATTGGGAAAAGTACTGTCATTAGAAGGTGGATACGACCTCACTGTTACAGCAGTCATGCAAAATGTACCAGAGAATTCTAATTTTACATTTAATGTACTACTTCCTATGTCACTTCGTCTTGAAAAACTTTCTCCTGATGCAGCAGAACAATGGGGTAATTTTGGCTATCAGTCTTATGTTTTATTGACTGAACATACTCAAACTGCTTCACTGGAAGCTAAATTGCCTGATTTTATGGAGAAATACGCTGGTGAATTTATGAAAAGAAACAACATGAATTATTCTCTCTATCTCGAGCCTTTAACAACTATTTATTTGAGATCAAAGCGAGGAAGCCCAAAGAGTGGTAGTCTTTCTAATGTGATCATATTTTCAATTATTGCAGGATTTATCTTGTTAATTGCATGTTTTAATTTCATGAATCTTTCTACTGCCCGTGCTACTGAAAGGGCGAAAGAAGTAGGAGTCCGTAAAGTGGTTGGTGCAATAAGATGGCAACTTACTTTGCAGTTTTTATGTGAGTCGTTAGTAATGAGCATATTAGCATTTTCAATTGCTATAGTAGCTAGTGAGTTTTTGCTGCCTGCATTTAACGAACTCTCTGAAAAAGAAATAGCCATAAGCATTTTCCAAAATATTACCCATGTTCTTATCTTTTTCATAGTTTCCATTGTAGTTGGGTTGTTGGCTGGTATCTATCCTGCATTGGTCCTTTCCAAATTTAAATCAGTCGCTGTACTGAAAGGTAGATTTAGTAGTAGCCAAAAGGGCATTATGTTGAGAAGAGTGTTGGTTGTAGCACAATTTGTAATTTCCATTGTACTTATTGCTGGTACCACAATAGTATACAAACAATTAAGCTATATGCGCCAGCAAGCATTAGGATTTAAGCAAGACCAAATGATGATCATTGATTTTCGGAGAGATGATGGTGTGCAAGAAAAAATAGAAACCTTTAAACGAGAATTGACCAATAATCCCAATGTTTTAACAATATCTGCTTCTTCCAGCGTCCCGAGTCGTCGAAATAATGGAGCATATACTAAAATTGAAAATCCTGATGGAGAATTACAAGCAAGTAATGTCGATTTATTCTATGTGGATCATAACTTTTTAGATCAGTATGAAATGACAATTTCAGCAGGGCGTAAATTTTCCCATGATTTTCTTACAGATACAACTGGATTGATTGTAAACGAAGCCACCGTAGAGAGTTATGGTTACCAATCAGCTGAAGAAATTATAGGCAAACGCTTTTCACAATGGGGAGTTAAGGGAGAAATTATTGGTGTTGTGAAAGATTATCATTTCCAGTCATTACAAGAAAAAATCAAACCGCTTACGATTCGTTTAGAGCCTACTAATACCCGCTATCTTTCTTTAAATATAAGCACTGAAGATATTGTTACAACTGTAGCATCTGTGGAAAAAGAGTGGCAAAGGTTAGCACCACAACGGCCTTTCAATTACTTTTTCTTAGATCAGTCTTTTAACGAACAATACAAAGCAGAAATGCGATTTGGAGAACTCTTTATTTACTTTGCCTGCTTGGCTATTTTCATTGCTTGCTTAGGTTTATTAGGATTAATCTCCTATACAATTGTACAACGTACCAAAGAAATTGGTATTAGAAAAGTGTTGGGGGCATCGAAATTGAGTATAATCAAACTATTAACGCAAGATGTAGTCAAGCTAATCATCATTGCATTTTTTATTGCTTTACCCATAGCTTGGTTTTCACTTTCAAAATGGTTAGAAAACTTTGCCTATCAAACAGATTTGAGCGGATGGATATTCATTTTGGCAGGACTACTGGTTATGTCGATTACTTTGATAACTATCAGCATACAAGCATTAAAAGCAGCTTTATTAAACCCTGTTGATTCTATTAAAAATGAATGAAACGCCTTCCCCACCAAAGTTCTTCCTCCGCTTCTTCAGATGGTTCTGCTGCCCAGAATATCTGGAAGATATTGAAGGGGATTTGATGGAAAGGTTTAAGAGAAATATAAAGGAGAAAAATAGTAAAACAGCAAAGTGGAGATTTGCCAAAGATACAATTCAACTCTTTAGAATCGAACTTATAAGATCAGTAAATCCAACTTATTTTTTTAATCATAACCGAATGATTTTACACTTTATAAAAATTGCTTTTAGAAATATTTTAAAAGATAAGACGTACTCCATCATCAATATCTTAGGGTTGATTATTGGTATGGCAGCCGTGTTACTTTTGGCAAAGTATGTAGGATTCTCTTTTACCTATGACAATTTCCATCAAAACAGTGATAGAATTTTCACAATATATCAAGAAGAGGTAAAAGATGGTATTATTCAAAATGCCGGGGGTGCAACCTATTATGGTGTTGCTCAATTTGTTCAAGAGAATTATTCTGAAATTGCTGGTGTAACGCACTATAATTTTAATGTTGAAGCGTTAGTAACTGCACAAGACAAAACAGGAAGACTTGTAAAATTTAACGAGAGGAAAATCTTTAGTGCAGACTCGAGTTTTTTTCACCTGTTTTCATTTAAGTTTATTCACGGCAATAGCGCCACGGCACTATCTGAGCCAGGTTCGGTAGTCATTACAGCATCAACAGCTAAGCGGTATTTCAAAGATGTAAATGTATTAGGAGAATCTTTTACACTTAGACTTCCCTGGGGTGAAAAGAAACTTTTACATGTGTCGGGTATTATCGAAGATATTCCTCTTAATTCAAAATTTCAATTCGATTTTCTTAGCTCAGCTGTTGGGATACTTCCCGAAGATAACTGGCAAAAGCCCGTGTATAAAACCATTGTACTGTTAGATCAAAAATCT
>JBCDJE010000567.1:0-3482 GCA_038748185.1 Bacteroidota bacterium | reverse complement strand
GGATATAATGGAGTGGGTGGTTTACAACCTACACAACTACAAAATCCTGATCTTACTTGGGAAAGAACTTCGCAAACGGATATTGGTTTCGACTTTGGCTTATTTAACGATCGTATCAGTGGAGAGGTTGACTATTACGTGAAAAACTCTTCAGACCTTTTACTAGATGTAAATTTACCTGGCACTAGCGGTTTTCGTACGCAAACACAAAACTTAGGTGAGCTAGAAAATAAAGGTGTTGAGATTGTACTAAACGGAAGCATACTTACAGGAGCTTTTAAATGGAATGCTTCATTTAATATTGCTTTCAACCAAAATGAAATATTAGATCTTGGAGAAACAGATATTATCGATGATGGCAGTTCTAGGGTAATGAATGTAGTAAAAGTAGGTGAGCCAATTGGTGTATTTTGGGGTAAAGAGTTTGCTGGTGTAGATCCGGCAAATGGTGATGCCTTATTTTATTTAAACAATGGAGATAACCCAAGAGAAACTACCACTAGCTTTAATGACGCTGCATTTATTGCATTGGGTAATCCAAACCCTGATTATATAGGTGGTTTTTCTAACAGTTTTGAATATAAAAATTTCGATTTAAACATTTTCTTCCAATTTGTACAAGGTAATGAAGTTCACAATGTAGGTGGTGTATTCCAATTTGCAGGTGATTGGTTCGATAACCAACAGATAGATATGGTAAGAAGATGGCAAAACCCAGGCGATATCACGGATGTTCCTGAAGCTAGATTTGGTAACCTTAATGGAGGTCAAGGGCGTTCTAGCAGATATTTATACGATGCTTCTTATGTAAGGCTTAAAAATATCACCTTAGGATACAATTTTCCATCTAATGTACTTCAAAGAGTATTTTTAAATAGCGCTCGGGTATACTTTTCTGCTGTTAATCTGCTCACTTTTACTGATTACCCCGGATGGGACCCTGAAGTAAGTGCTGATTATCTTACCGCCGATTTGGAAGGAAGACCTGATAATGTTGTCCAGGGTACTGACTTCTATTCTCTTCCACAAGCAAGAACCGTTACATTCGGTGTAAAACTTGGTTTCTAATTATTTGTGGTTAAATCTAAATTTAAATATCATGATAAAGACATATATATTAAAGCTATTTATTTTAATTCTTATTTCAGCTATTTTCTCATCTTGCGATGATCCACTAGAGATTGAACCAGCACAGGAAATAAGAGATGATCTTGCACTCAATTCTCCGCAAAATGTTAGAGCGGTTCTCATAGGCGCTTATGATGAATTAGGTGTTTCAGATGTTTTTGGTGGAGAAATTTTAATGCATTCTGAATTATTAGGCGGTGATGATGAAATTCTTTGGGCAGGTACATTCAATGCTCCCAGAGAAATATTTAACAAGGATATGCAAACAGTTAATGGAGAAGCAGCTGAAGTTTGGTTAGAAAGCTATGAAACAATCAATATAACTAATAATGTATTGAATGCTTTAGATGTATTTACTGATGAAGATGAGAAAAATACCGTAGAAGGAGAAGCTAGATTTATTAGGGCACTATCTTATTTTGAATTAGCTAGGTTTTACGGTCTACCTTATGAAGCAGGGATTACCAATAGCCAACTAGCTGTGCCTTTAGTACTTTCACCTACTATTGTCTTGAGCGAAGAAAATCTAGTATCGAGAAATACTGTGGAAGAGGTTTATACGCAAGTACTGAGCGATCTAAACTTTGCAAAAAATAATCTGCCGTCTTCTAACGGTTTCTTTGCTACAAGTGGAGCAGCATCTGCCTTACTCGCTAGAGTACATTTACAAATGGGTAATTTTGCCGCTGCAAGAGATGAGGCTAATGCAGTTATCACTTCTGAAAATTATGAGTTAGAAGGTAGTTTTGCGAATGCTTTTAACCAAGACGCTAATCCTGATGAATACATCTTTGCTATGCAAGTTTCTTCTCAAGATGGAATCAACCAAATGAATACTTTCTTTGCTACTCCTCAATTTGGAGCAAGAGATGGTGATGTGGTAATATTACAAGGGCACTTAGATTTGTATCCTGATGGAGATGATAGAGGTGCTTTCTTTTACGAAGATGGTGATATGTTTACTTCTAAGTACACTAATCAATTCGGCAATATTCCTGTCTTAAGATTAGCTGAAATGTATCTGATTCGGGCAGAAGCAAACCTAGAAGAAGGGACTACATTAGGCGCTACTCCGCTAGAGGATATTAATACCATTCGCGAAAGAGCAAATGCTCCTCTTCTTAATGAGGTAACACTTGAAGATGTTTATTTTGAGAGAAGATTAGAGTTAGCACTCGAAGGACATAAAATCCACGATATTAAAAGACTTAAGCAAAATGTAGGAGATTTAGAATACAATGCAAATGCATTAGTATTTCCAATACCACAAAGAGAACGGAATGCAAATAACAACCTTGCGCAAAACCCTGGATATGGAGATAACTAATCGTACTTAATATTTTTTAAAAGGCCTGATTAAGTTAATCTTTAGTCAGGTCTTCCTCTTATAAAATTAAAGCCCATTAAATTTTCTAAATGAGACGAACATGAATTTCATCATTTCAAATTATCACACTGAAATGATGAAAATTTATGAGAGTTCCTGAATGTATTCCAATTTTTTGAATACTCAGAAAACAAAAAATTCTAAACAGATGAAAACCCTAGTCAAATTAATCATCTTTTCTGCATCTCTCTTTCAAATAGTTTTTGCTCAAAGTCAAAGCCCTATTGTGCAAGAACAAAATATTCAGGAAATAGGGCAAAATTGGTACAATGGTTCTGTTATCACCTTCGATAAAAGATACAAAGGTGTAAAAGGCAGTCCTTTCTTAACTGAAGAATGGCTACCCGGAACAATTACCTTGAATAACGATACCATTATAGAAGATCTTCACTTAAAGTACAATGTACAAGAAAATCGGCTCTATAGACGTGCTGAAAATGAAAAGGCTAACCTTATTTTAAATTATCTTGTAAAATCGTTCTCTATAGTTGGCTCTGGCAGCATGAGGAACTTTATTCGAGTCTCCTTAAAAGACGAAAAAGGAGAGGAAATCAATCAGTTTGTTGAGCTATTTGCTCAGGGAAAATTAAACCTCATTTCAAAACCTGAATGTAGAATTAGAAAAGCAGATAGCAATAATGTTTATGGATCTGGTAGACAATACGATGAATTTATTCAAAATTCGTCATTGTATATTTATCCAAAAGGAGAGCGTATTGCAAAACAGGTAAAAGAAAGTAAAAAGTTTTTTATTGAATTAATGCCAGATAAAGAGAATGAGATAAAAGCGTATTTCAAGGAGAATAAACCTTTCTTAAAGGATCAGCAAGTAGTAAGCAAATTGGTACAGTATTGTAACCAACTATAAAATCAAGAAAGTTTGTAATACTTACAAATCTGAGCTTTTCACTAATTATTTTGGCAAAACGATTTAGGATTTCAAAGCTTTTTTTTCAGTAAATAAAGC
>JBCDJE010000566.1:0-3486 GCA_038748185.1 Bacteroidota bacterium | reverse complement strand
CTGTAAAGATAAAATGGAGTAGTGCTTTATTCCAATAATTTTTTACTAATTGTGAGAATTATAGAAATGTTTACTTTAAGTAATTGGTTTACAGTGCAGTAATTAGAAAGAGAACGGTTAAAATTAGTATAAATAATCGGTTATAAATATGATTAGTTAAAAAATTTCTTTTAAATAATTCCATAAAACTATTCCGATACTTACGGAAATATTTAGAGAATGTTTAGTGCCAAATTGAGGGATTTCAAGGCTGGTATCACACAATGCTAATACCTCAGATTCTACACCAAAAACTTCATTCCCAAATATAAAAGCATATTTCTGCTTTTTATTTATATCTAACGCTTGAAGTGGAACAGCATTTTCCGTTTGCTCTACAGCCAATAATTGATAGCCTGCTTCTTTTAATAAAACTATTACTTCAGCTGTAGATTTATAGTAAGCCCACTCAACAGAATCAGTAGCACCGAGTGCAGTTTTATGTATATCTCTATGAGGAGGTTTACCAGTAATACCACATAAGTAAATCTTTTCAATACAAAAAGCATCAGCTGTTCTGAAAGCGGCACCTACATTGTTGAGGCTTCTAACATTATCGAGCACTACTACTACAGGAAATTTCTCTACCTCTTTAAATGCAGCAACCGAAAGTCTGTTCAACTCCTGCATTGATAATTTTCTCATTTAATAAATATATTTAACCAGTTAAAATTATCAAACAATGGCGTATACAAAAAAAAAGGAGAGGGACTTGCTTGATCGATTTGTTACTGTAATGGATTCGGCAGTGAAAATACCGGGTACAAATATACGCTTTGGGCTTGATGCATTAATAGGACTTATTCCCGGTTTAGGAGATACTTTTTCTTTCACAATTTCTAGTGTGTTAATGTTGATTATGGCAAGAAAAGGAATAAGTGTTGATATCGCCTTAAAGATGGTTGGCAATATATTAGTTGATTACTTAGTGGGTACAATACCCTTATTAGGAGATTTATTTGATGTAGGTTTTAAAGCTAATCAAAGAAACCTAACACTCATGAAAGCTTATTATGAGCGCCCTACAAAAAAAGCTAATAGCAAATGGGTATTACCTGTTTTTGCTATTGCGCTTTTGTTACTTTTCGGACTTATTGTGTTTATAGGAAGTAAAGTAATTAGCGGTATAACCAGTTTACTTACCACTTAGGGGACTAACGTTTTTTTATTATTTTCTTTCGAGAAGAGGATTTTCTATTAGTTGAAAAACTCCTCTTTTTCCTTGAGTTAGGCTTGTATTCAGGTCCATCACCTAATGATTTAGGTAATGGAACTTTCCTTATTTCTGAACCTACTAAGTTTTCAATTTTGGCGAAACGGTTTTGGTCTTTAGGATTGATGAGTGTTACGGCTTCACCTTCTGCTGCAGCTCTGGCAGTTCTTCCTACTCGATGTATGTAGTCTTCGGCATCTTGCGGTACATCAAAGTTTATTACCATTCCAATGGAATCAATATCAATACCCCTTGATATAATATCGGTAGCTACTAACACTTCTGTTTTTTTATTTTTAAAATTCCTCAGTACCTGCTCTCGTTCTTGCTGCTCTAAGTCTGAATGAATTTCTTGTACATTTTCCCGAATTTTACTTAGTGCTTTTGCTAGTTCCCTAACTGATGATTTAGTAGAGGCGAAAATAATGACACTACTTGCATCACTAAGTTTAAGTAACCACTCAATAACTGGTATTTTTTGTTCATCGTACAAAACAAATGCTGCTTGTACTACTTTTTCAGCAGGCTTTGAAATCGCGATATTGATCTCTAGTGGGTCTATCAAAATCTTACTTGCCAATTCTCTTATTTTTTTAGGCATGGTAGCCGAAAAAAGTAAAGTCTGTTTTTCCTTAGGTAAAAAGCTAATGATGTGAATGATATCATTATAGAAACCCATATCGAGCATGCGATCAGCTTCATCTAAAACCAAATGCTTTAATGCTGTAAAATTGCCAATTTTTTGCTTTAGAAAAGAAAGTAGTTTACCGGGAGTAGCAATGATAATATCGGCTCCTTCCATTAGTGCTTTTCTTTCTTTTTCCCAAGCATCACCGTCGCCCCCTCCATAGATTGCTTTAGAGCTAGCACCTGTGAAATAACCTAGTCCTTCTACTTGCTGATCAATTTGCAAAGCCAACTCCCTGGTTGGGGAAATAATAAGTGTATCAATACCTGTTGGGTTTTCATTAGCAATCTGATGTAAAATAGGCAAAACAAACGCAGCAGTTTTTCCCGTACCGGTTTGGGCACAAGCAATCACATCTTTTTTATCGAGAATAGCAGGTATTGCTGCTTCTTGAATAGGTGTTGCTGTTTCAAAACCAATTGCTGATAAGCCTTCTAAAAGTGATCCATCGAGGTTAAATTCTTCAAAATTCAAGTGGGTAGTATTTATTAAAAAAAGATTTTTATTAATTATTAGAAAATAGAATTGTTTGGATTTTTAAATTCAAAGACTGAAATTTCATTAAAAATAAAGTAATTGATAAAACTTCCATTTTTATCTGTAAAAAATATTACTTAGCCTAATGGAAGCATATCTAATCATTTGGAATGTATTGGGCTTTTTTTGTTCATCACTGCCCTATTATCAGATTCGAAATATTACTTATGGGTGAACAATATTATTTTGCTCTAGTTATGAAAAAAATGCAAAACTGAAACTCAACATCAAAATTATTGAGTAGTTCTTTATAAACTTTTGATGTAAAATCAAGTAAATATATTGTATTTCAGTTTCAAGCTAATCCAAAGTTAACAAGTAAGATTTACTACCAATGCAATTATTGCAATTAAAAGTTACCATAGATCAGGATTCCGGTTTTTGTTTCGGCGTTGTTTATGCAATTGAAATGGCAGAAGAAATTCTTCGTGAGGAAGGAAAGTTATATTGTTTGGGAGATATTGTCCATAATGATGAAGAAGTAAAAAGATTAGAAGCACTTGGGCTAAAAATCATTTCCTATGAACAATTAGCAACACTAAGAGACGAAAAAGTATTGATTAGAGCACATGGTGAACCAGCATCTACTTATCAAACCGCACTCAATAATAACCTGACTCTTATTGATGCTTCTTGCCCCGTAGTATTAAAGCTGCAAAACAGAATTAAAAATGCTTATGATAAAAAGGAAAATATTTTTATTTACGGCAAACACGGGCATGCTGAAGTAATAGGGCTAAAAGCCCAAACAAGCAATGAAGCGGTAGTTTTTCAAGATTTAAATGAGCTTGATATTGATAAACTACCAGAGGAAATAACCTTATTTAGCCAAACTACTAAGGGAACTAGTAAGTTCTATGAAATTTCGGACACCTTAAACAAGGCAGGTATTAAGGTAAATGCCAATGATACAATTTGCCGACAGGTTTCAAATCGTGATAAGTTATTGAAAGATTTTGCAGGTAAATTTGAAAAAATTGTATTTGTTTCAGGGACTAAGTCTTCTAAT
>JBCDJE010000565.1:0-3491 GCA_038748185.1 Bacteroidota bacterium | reverse complement strand
CAATTTTTCTCTTTTAATATTTTAAAACTAGTTATTGGGCAGTTCCCATTAGCAAGAAATTTCATGCTCTGCTCCGTCTATTTGGAAACAGTAATCCATCTTTCAGGCAATCATATGTATAAGTGAAAACGGCTTTTAATGAGGTTTTCAAGAAGGATCAAAAAAACTGGCGTTGCGATTATAAATTTCTAAAAGCATTGTACAAATCAGTCTCCTAGCAATCCATCTTTCATAGAAGATGCCCGTACTACCAAATGCCCATCTAAGCTTATCATCGTTTTTTTCATTGGTGCTCCTTTTAATTGCTTAAGCAATAAAATAGCACTCTCCTCTCCTATTACTTTTGCAGGTTGTGAAACAGATGATAGTGCCGGCTCGACCATATCTGTCCACAGGGCTTCCGAAAAGCCTATAATTTTTACTTCTTTGGGTACTTTTATACCCGCTTGTTTCAATGCTTTCATAGATCCTAAAGCAACAGGATCATTAGCGGCAAAAATACCATCGGGTTGTAAACCTTGTTTTAGCAAGTGCTGCATGGCTTTTTCCCCTTCTTCTCTTGTAAAGCCTGTTTCTATGATGTGTTGTTTACCAAAATTAAGATGAAATTTGTTCATCGCTTTTTCATATCCTTTAACGCGTTCTTTGGAAAGACTTAAATGCTTGTAACCTGCTAAATGAACGATATTTTTACAACCTTGCTTAATAAGATGTTCTACAGCAAAATAAGCCCATTTAAAATCATTAAAAACTACTTTAGGTGCGTTTATCGTATCATTAACTCGATTAAAAAATACCATAGGTATTCCTTTATCATAAAGTTGATTGTAGTAGTCAATATTTTTTGTTTCTTGTGAAAGTGATATGATTAATCCATCTACCATGTTTTCTTCCAATTTTTTCACATTTGCGATCTCTGTTTCATAGCATTCATTAGACTGCATAATAAGCAGTTGGTAACCTGCTTGTTGTACTACTTTTTGTATACCCATAATCACCTGAGGGAAAAAATCGTTGATAAACTCAGGTACTACTATCCCAATTTGAAATGATTTCTGTTGATGTAGCCGTTTGGCAATTGGGTTAGGATAGTATCCCATCTCTTTTGCTACCTTTAAAACTCTGTCACGTGTTTTTTTACTTACATCAAAAGTATCATTAAATGCCCTCGAAACCGTAGAAACGGATACATTTAGCTTCTTTGCAATGTCTTTAATAGTAATGTGCTTCATCAATTTATAAGTTTAGAACTGTAGCTGAGCAGATTCAAATACCTATTAACCTTTAAATATAGTATAAATTCGGAAACGATTCCGATCATCGGAATCGTTTCCGAAATCTGCTTTTTCGTATTTTTTTTTGAACTTAAAGATTTAAGAGAGTAAACAATTATATTCGGTCACACTTTGAAAATGAAATACCTTGCAAACCGCCGATCTAATTGTATTATTTCTATTTGCCCTCATCGTATTTGTTACAGGAATGTCTTTTTCTTCATCTGGTAAAAGCATGAAAACCTTTTTTGCCGCAGGAGGTGCAGTTCCCTGGTGGATCAATGGACTTTCTCTGTTTATGAGTTTTTTCTCGGCAGGAACATTTGTGGTCTGGGGCTCAATTGCTTATTCGCAAGGGATAGTAAGTTTGAGTATTCAATGGATGATGTGCTTAGGCGGGTTACTAGTGGGAACATTTATTGCAGCCCGATGGCGTAAAACAAATGCACTCACAGTTGCGGAATACCTTACTAACCGCCTCGGTTACAAAACCCAACGTTTATACACTTGGCTCTTTCTATTTATAGCCATATTCACAACTGGTGCATTCCTTTATCCCGTAGCTAAAATTGTAGAAGTCTCAACAGGGCTCAATATTTCTATAAGCATTATTGCATTGGGTACATTAATAACATTATATACTGCTACAGGGGGTTTATGGGCAGTAATTGTAACAGATGTATTGCAGTTTGTCGTCCTTACAGCTGCTGTTTTAATTGTAGTTCCATTATCTTTTAAAGCAGCAGGGGGTCTTTCTAATTTTATAACAACAGCTCCTTCTGGCTTTTTTGAGTTTACTAACAATGAATATACAAGTAGCTTTTTATTGGCTTTTGGTTTGTATAATCTGGTCTTTATTGGTGGGAACTGGGCTTATGTACAGCGATATACCAGTGTGGAATCACCAAAAGAAGCGCAAAAAGTAGGTTGGCTATTTGGGGCTTTGTACTCCATCAGTCCTATTATCTGGATGCTCCCACCTATGCTTTATCGGGTAATTCAACCTAGCTTAGATGGATTAGAAAACGAAGGAGCTTACTTGCTGGTTTGCAAAGAAGTGATGCCCTTAGGATTGTTAGGATTAATATTAGGAGGGATGGTTTTCGCAACAGCAAGCTCAGTAAATACAACACTCAATATTTCTGCAGGAGTGCTCACCAACGACTTATATAAAAAATTTACTCCTACCGCTTCTGATAAAAAGTTAATGCAATTTGCAAGAATAACCACAACAGTATTGGGTGTGTTAACCATGGTAGTTGCTCTATTGGTCCCGTTAATGGGGGGCATTGTAGAAGTGGTACTTAGCCTGGGTGCTATTACTGGAGGAGCCATGTATCTTCCACCCATTTGGTCTTTGTTTTCAAAAAGGCAAACAGCTTTTAGTATTTTGGGAACTACGATAATTTCTTTGGTGGTCAATGCTTCTTTTAAATTTTTCGCCCCTGAATTTTTTGATATTCAGCTTAGCAGAGCTGCAGAAATGGGATTGGGTGTTGGATTACCTACTTGCTTATTAATGCTTTGGGAAATTTATGCTAAGTTTTCAGGAATTGAGAGAAAAGCGATCATTAGATATACTGAAAAAAAAATAAAAGAACAACCGATAACATCTGAGCAGCTCCAGACCGATAAAAGCAATAGTGAAGGCATTCGCAAAATTGGATTAGGGATAGTGGCAATCAGTTTACTACTAGTAGGTGTAGGAAGTTTTGCTATGGAGGCTTATGCTATTTGCGCCGGGACAATTTTACTTTTTTTAGGAGGATGGATGGTAAAGTATAAATAAAAATAAGGGTACTTTTTAATATCTAAAAAATGAAACTCACATAAATTTTAAATAGATGAAACGTTCATGAACAAATAATTATTAACTCACACACGGAAATGATTATTTGGGAATGGTAAGTTCCATCTGACCAATAAAAAACAATTATAAACAGATGAAAAAGGCTGCATTTTCCGTAGAAAAAAGAGAGAATAAAAGCGTTGAATTACATACACAATTAGCCATTGTAGGGGGAGGTATGGCAGGTACTTGTGCTGCCATTACTGCCGCTAGGCAAGGCATTAGTGTGGTACTTGTGCAAGATAGACCTGTACTTGGAGGCAATGCTTCAAGCGAAGTAAGGCTCTGGATTTTGGGAGCCACTTCTCACATGGGAAATAATAATCGTTGGGCAAGAGAAGGAGGCGTGATTGATGAATTACTTATTG
>JBCDJE010000564.1:0-3494 GCA_038748185.1 Bacteroidota bacterium | reverse complement strand
GATAGATTTCAACCTACTACAAAAAATACAGCTTATCAATACTGGTTAATTGGTATTTGGGGTTCGGTTTCACTGCTTTTCTTGTTTTTTATTTTAAAAAGCTTGTTACAAATAGCAAGTCTTATAAAGAAACATCCAAAGCAAGTTTCACCTCATTACATTCTTGTATCATTACCCAAAGCTCAACAGCCCTTTTCTTTTTTTAAATATCTTTTCTGGGGAAATACACTTAGCTATTCTCCAATTGAAAAGCAAAAAATCATTCAGCATGAACTCGCCCATATAAAGGGAAAACACAGCTTAGATATTCTATTTATCGAGCTTTTGTGCAGTTTATGTTGGTTCAACCCCTGCTTGTTTATTTATAAGAAATTATTGAAAGAGTTGCACGAATACATTGCCGACGAACAAGCTTACCAAAAGGGAAATAAACAGGACTATACAAACTTGATAGTTCGAAATACCTTTGGCATACCCTGTAAAACATTAAACATTACCCATAATTTTTATCAGTCACCAATTTTAAAACGATTAGAAATGATGAACAAAAAAAGAACCCCCTTATTAAAACAAGTGAAATTACTTGCTATACTGCCTGCTTTGGCATTGCTCGTATTTACGTTTTCTTGTGATGGTTTGGAAACAAATGAAAACATTGTTGAAGAACTGCAAAGGAAAGACGCCCTAGCAGACATATATGAAGAAGTTGATGAAATGGCTACTCCTGACGGAGGTTTTCAAGTATTGTACACACACATTACTGAGAAGCTAAAATATCCTGAAATAGCTAAGAGAATGGGGATTGAAGGAAAAGTATATGTGCAATTTGTTATAGAAAAAGATGGTTCTCTCACCAACGCACAAGTAATAAAAGGGATTTCTGATGAGTGTGATGAACAAGCGTTGTTAGCAGTAAAAAGTTCACCTAAATGGATACCAGCCCAGAAAGATGGCGTAAACGTAAAACAACTCATCACTTTACCAGTCAGTTTTAAGATAAATTAGTGTGAGATTAATTTTAAAAAAGCACAACGCAATACGTTGTGCTTTTTTTTGTATTTGCTGTATCCTTTCCCCATACCTGCATTATACTTTCAACAACTCAGCGCTGGGTGGTTTTGTAAATTTCCACTAAAACCACTTTCTCATGATTGAAGTATTAAATACACTGGGCATTGCCGGCTTAGTCTTTCTATTCTTTGCCTTATTAATTGCCATTATATTTTGCCTCAAATTTTTCATCCGCAGAAAAGCACAAGAAATTCAGCAGAAAAGGATGCAGTCTAATCCTTTAGAAAAGAAATTTGTTGAGGTAGACATTCACCGATACCGCGGCATTATAGCCAATATTGGCTTGGCATTGAGTATAGCAGTAGTATTAAGCGCCTTTGAATTTCCTGATTTTGAAGAAAAAAAGTTAGTTATTCCTTGCAATTTAAATATCATAGAGCTTGATACTATGATGACAAAAATCACTATACAAGAAAGAAAGAGACCTCCAAAAGTAAAAACTCCCATAATAGAAGAAGTAAAAGATGAAGAATTAGTAGAAGACATAGATGTAGCATTTGATGAGCCTGATGAGAATGGTATAATTAAAGAAGTAATTGTGGAGGAAGAACCAGAAGAGATAGAAGTAGTCCCCGATTTTGTTGATTTTGCTGAAGAAAGTGCATCTCCTATTGGTGGCATGCAAGCTTTTTTCAAGTATGTGAAAAAACACATCAAATATCCTTCTTTGGCAAAACGTACCGGTGTACAAGGAAAGGTTTATGTACAATTTATTGTAGACACTGATGGGACTTTAACCGAAGTGAAGACAATGAGAGGTATCGGTTCAGGTTGTGATGAAGAAGCTGTAAGAATCGTAGCAAACGCCCCTAAATGGAATCCCGGAAAACAAAGAGGTAGACCAGTGAGGCAAAGAATTGTATTACCCATTCATTTTGTTTTAGGCAATTAAACCAAATAACTAATTATTTGCTTATCCCGCGGTATTCTTAATAAGAATACTTCGGGAGTTTTTTTAAGGTGACTTATCCAATTAACTATCTTTGGTAAGCCAAGGATTACAAAAGAAAAAAGCTAGTGGAGGGTTCATACTATTCTTTCTAGGACAAAAGAAAAATCCACATTTTACAAAATAAAAGCAGTTTAGTCATAGAACTTATGTTATTTAAAATAGACCCAGCCTGAAATTTTGTATAAACACAAGTTTCATTAACTTCCCAAAAAAGTAAGCTGAAATAGATTATAAAATTTCCTAAGAATCAAGACATAATTTCCTATGAAATGAATAAACCTAGAATTGCATCCATCGATATTCTCAGGGCTCTCACAATGCTCCTCATGATTTGGGTGAATGATTTTTTTACTTTAACTGGAGTGCCAAAATGGTTGTCACACGCTTCTGCATCAGAAGATTATATGGGATTTTCAGATATCATTTTCCCACTCTTTCTTTTTATAATGGGACTCAGTATTCCATTTGCTATTCAACAAAGAAAAGTAGCAGGAGCTAGTACGATTTCAATAGCTACACACATTGTGATAAGAGCAGCTTCACTATTGGTTATGGGCTTTTTTATGGTAAACTTAGAAACTGCACATCACGAAAGTATTGTTATTGGCAAGCATTTCTGGGGAATACTCATGGCATTAGCATTAGTACTTATTTGGCTCAATTGGCGCAAAAGCCCCATTCCAAAAACCTGGCACTATCCTATGCAATTGGCAGGCGTGCTTTTACTTATTTTTCTGGCAGTCATTTATAAGGGAGGCACTGATGGAACAAGTGAGATGACACCGCAGTGGTGGGGAATTCTCGGGCTTATCGGTTGGGCTTATTTTGCCAATGCACTTATTTACCTATTTGCTAACGGAAATAGATTAATTATACTATTTTTCTTTTTGCTATTTAATACTCTTACTGTATTGAATCATGCACACCTACTTCCTGAATTAAGTGGATTTCTAAATTATCTTTCAATACTATACCATGGGACTATTCCGGCATTTACAATAGCCGGAATTATTGCTGCTCTACTCATTAAAGATTTGTCCGCAAATTCTTCTAAAAGAATTATGTTGACATTAATTGTAATTGGAATTATCAATATAGGCTATGGCTTTTTAATACGACCTTACTGGGGAATTTCAAAAATTCAAGCAACACCGGCTTGGTTGGGAATCTGCACGGGGATTGGATTTATTTCATTTGCGTTATTCTACTTTATGGCTGATATCAAAAAATGGACGGGCTGGGCAAAGATTATCGCTCCGGCAGGAACAGCCACACTTACATGCTACATGATTCCTTATTTTGTGTACCCATTAAGAAATATCAGTAACATCCGATTACCTGAATTGCTCAATGAAGATTTAATAGGGCTACTAGTCTCTTTCGGATTCGCCTTACTAGTAGTTGTTTTTACCGGATGGTTAGAAAAGAAAGGGTATAAATTGAAATTATAGGGCTCAAGAGAAGGTATGCG
>JBCDJE010000563.1:0-3517 GCA_038748185.1 Bacteroidota bacterium | reverse complement strand
GGATTGCATCAGTAGGGCAGGCATCGATACACCTTGTGCAAGTACCGCAATAGTCTTTTATTGGCTCGTCAGCAGCAAGTTCCAAGTCGATGATTATTTCTGCCAGAAAAAAGAAACTACCGGCAGTTTTATTTAGTAATAAACTGTTTTTCCCAACCCAGCCAAGTCCACTTTTCGCTGCCCAAGTCCTCTCCATTACCGGAGCTGAATCTACAAATACCCTTCCTGCTACTTGTCCAATTTCTTCTTGTATTATATTGAAAAGTGTTTTGAGCTTTTTTTTAATTACAAAGTGATAATCCTCTCCATAAGCATATTTCGCAATTTTAAAACCTGTTTTACAGCCCAAATCTTTTGAAGGATAATAATTGTACATGAGGCTAATAACAGATTTTGCGTCAGGTACCAATTTGCTAGGGTCAAGTCTTTTATCAAAATGGTTTGTCATATATGCCATTTTACCATGCATCCCTTCGGTGAGCCAATTTTCAAGTCGGTGTGCTTCTTCTTCAAGAAATGCTGCTTTGGATATCCCTACGAAATCGAAACCGAGGTTGTGGGCAGTTTTTTTTACAAAAGCAGTATTTCTTTCTACTTGAATATTTTTATGCATGTATAATAAGTTTTTTAGCCTTTGAATTTAGGAAGAATTAAAGAAGTTTGCATCAAATTGAATCTCTATTTGGTATCTCAAACGTATATATTAATCAAAAATACTTCAAGATTATAAATGAGATAGAATATGCTAAGCTTAAAAAAGATGCGTAGAAAACAGATGGGTAATAGTATTTAGTATGAGGTGCAAACCATCATGCTCATGATTAAGATTATCTTCATATTTGAAATTTTTATTAAATTCAGATATTATCATGCAACATAGCCCCTAATTTTAAAAACAAACTATATTAAGCTAAACGATAAGAATTACATGAAATCCCTAATTTATTTACAAACTATTTTTTTGTGCATAATTAGTATTCACCTCGCTTTTTCTCAAAGAGGATTTAGAGTAACAGGATCACAAAAAAGATTAGCTCTAGTAGTAGGAAATGCTTCGTATCAAAATGCAGTGCCCTTAGGTAACCCGGTAAATGATGCCCGTTCAATAGCCAAAGCACTACAAAATTTAGGTTTTGAGGTGATTAAAGTTGAAAACGCATCACTTTCAGAAATGAAAAGAAAAGTTGATGATTTTGGATTGAAGCTTAAAAACTATGATGTAGGTTTATTTTATTATGCCGGACATGGTATTCAATCGAGAGGTAATAACTTCTTGGTGCCTATAGAAGCCAATCTTATGACGGAACGTCAAGTTGAATACGATTGTATAAGGGCTGATAGGGTATTAAGCTTCATGGAAGATGCACAGAGTAAAGTAAATATAGTTATTCTTGATGCTTGCCGTAATAATCCTTTTGAGCGTTCTTGGTCACGCTCCACTGCTGGCAATGGTTTGGCATTTATGAATGCACCTAGCGGTTCTCTTATTGCTTATGCCACATCACCGGGAAGTACAGCTTCTGATGGTACTGGGTTTAATGGTTTATACACAGAAGCACTATTAAAAGAGTTGAATTCATCTGATCTTACCATTTTACAGATGTTCCAAAGGGTTAGGGCAAGAGTAGTAGAGCAATCTTCTGGTAAACAAATACCTTGGGAGTCAACTTCTTTAACTGGTGATTTTTATTTTGTGGGTCAGCAAGAAATCCAGAACAATACCAATGTTGCTAGAAAAGAAGATTATAATATTCCAGTAAATAATAAAAATGTAAGCTATAATAATTCTTCATTTAAGGCTACCTGGAAAACTGATAATGGTAATTATTGGCTTTATATAAATGGAGAACATGCACCAGGGACTAAAAGTACCTATGTTAATAATGATGTAATTGTTTATGATCCTGGTACAAAGACTAATTATCTGATGAGGGGCTATAGAAATAATGTTGATGGCATAGAAAAAAAGGCTGATCCTCTATATTCGCCAAGTTCGGCATTTTATAGAAGTTTAGACGGTAGTTATTGGTTTTACTTAGAAGGTACTCATATAAAAAATACCAGTAGTGCTTGGGTTGATAAATCTTTATTAGTTTATGATCCAACAAGCAATAGGCATTTTATATTAAGAGATTACAGCTTAAATAAAGACAATAAAATCCATCCTGCAGAAGAAGTTTTTTCCAGAAGTAATGTTTTTTGGAAGCAGAAAGATGGTTCTTATTGGTTTTATGTTAATGGGAAGCATGTATCTGGTTCAAAAAGTGAATGGTCGGGAGATGATTTGATAGTGACCGATCCTAATACTGAGAAAAAATATTTGCTAGAAAATTATAAAAATAGGGATGACAATCAATTGCGTGAAGCGATTGTATGGAATTAAGTGTGTGCGCAATTTTTCTTTTTCTTTCTATAAAGTACTTCTAGACTCTGTTTAAGAAAATTTATATGTTAATAATGCATTATGCATACAATTAACAAAACAAACAGATTTCAATTACTTTATGAAAGCACGTAGTAAAATATTCCTACTGGTCTTTGTATCATTCTTTATAAGTGGGCATCAACCTTACCAGCACAACGCTAAACTGCCAAAATCGATTTTGGATGAAATTCTGGCAAGAGGTTATATTGAGATAGGGGTAACAGGTGATTATGTTCCATTTGCCTATTTTGACAAGCATAAAAATACCTTAAAGGGAATCGATATAGAGTTAGCAGAAAAGTTAGCTTTAGACCTTGAAGTAGAATTGAGAATTGTTGAAACAACACGTAGTAAGTTACTCTATGATCTGTTGAATAGAAAATTTGATGTAGCAATGTCAGGCATTTCACGTACGTTAAAGAGATCTTTACTGAATATTATGACTACCGGTTATTTTGAAACGGGAAAATCATTATTGGTAAGAAATGAAGATCAGTCTCGTTTTTCAACTTTAAAAGATGTAGATAAAGAAGGTATAAAAATGGGCGTAAATATTGGTGGAACTAATGAGATATTTGCCCGACAGTTTATTAAAAAGGCTGAAGTAATTTTCTTCGAAAACAACTTAGAGATTCCTCAAGCTCTTTTAGGAGGCGAATTAGATGTGATGCTTACCGATAATGTAGAAGCTAAAGTTTTAGGGGATAGAATAGATGAATTATATGCAGTTGATCCCTACAATCCTTTTAACCAAGAAGTAGTTGCCTTTGCATTACCGCCAGGAGATAGTAAATGGCTATCGTTTTTAAATTTGTGGCTGTTACACCAAATAGAAGTAGGTGAAATTGACCGATTACAGAAGGTATGGATTGGTGAATAATTACATGCTTTGTACATAAAACAAACGGGTTTATATTTGCTTCTCAAACCTGTATGAAAAATGGATAATTTTTTATCAAAAGTAACTCATCCAACCCTTTTGCTTGATAAACAAAAATGCTTTGCCAATATCGAAAAAATGATTAGAAAAGCTAATAAATATAATCTAGCTTTTCGTCCACACTGCAAAACCCATCAAGCGGCAGAAATTGG
>JBCDJE010000562.1:0-3519 GCA_038748185.1 Bacteroidota bacterium | reverse complement strand
GACGAAAGAAACAGTAGAAAACAAAGTTTAAAAGTAAATTCGGAAATGGATACAGGTTTTAATACTGCAAGTATTGAACTGTTTGGTTTATCACAAAAGTCTTTTTTTTTCATTTCTACTTTTGATGTAATGCTAAAATATATCATTACAAAATTTAGGATCAAAACTAATACTACTAGTTATACTTTTAGTATTACTGAATTGGGTACAAGTTATACCGAATCATTTCTAATTCACGATTACCTTTTCAAAATCGCTATTCGATTGATACAAATCAACTACTGCTAATGCTTCTTTTTGCCCACTCTGTAAAATGGTATAGCTTCCTTTAAAACCTGAAAATGTTAGTTGTCCATTTTCGTTAGTCTGCAATTCCGTTTTAGTACTCCAATCATTCTTTATTAATTGGTGTAATTTTTTGTACGCTAACTTTGGTTGTCCTTGCTTATCAAAAAAAACGCGATTGCCCCAATAAGTAAAGTGTGAAAGTAATGGTTCAGCAAAACCTACTGTGTACATTTGGCAGATGTAATCAGCTATTTGCTGTTCTAATTCATCAGGGGATAAACCTTGAGGAAAACCTTTTTCTTTAGCCCAAAACTCAGTAACTTGTAAGGGTAGGTTACTTTGTGCCAGTTCTTGCAAAGTTCTTTTAAATGCTGCCAAACGAAAGTTTCCACCTACATGCGTTTGACAGCCAATCGCATCGGGTACCTGTCCTTTTACTCGAAGTGCTTCTACCAGTTTCAGGTATCTTTGCCGCTGATCTCCTGCTGATATTTCCTGTCGG
Source organism: Bacteroidota bacterium (assembly GCA_038748185.1). GTDB lineage: Bacteria > Bacteroidota > Bacteroidia > Cytophagales > Flammeovirgaceae > Chondrinema. Next base: position 2,729 of record JBCDJE010000562.1, on the reverse strand, counting down.
TAAGTATGTACCAAACCATAGTCGTTGAGCGAATAAGTAGCTTCAGGGTTGATTTCTCTAGCCCATTCTAAAGCAAACGCAATGTATTCTGCAATATCTTCAATAGGGTCTATATGTGGCCATTCTCTTTTAGCAATATTTTTAAAAGCTGGTTCCCAAAGCATCTCATTACATAAATCCCAGAGCTGTACACTTGGTCCTGCTGCTTCAATCATAGATTGTACATGGCGTTTTAGGAATTGAAGCTGTTGCTCATAAGGATAATCATGCACCCATTTTGGAATGGCTTTCGGCACTGTCCAGACAAGTGGATGACCTTTTACTTTTATGCCTAAACTTTCGCTCCATTTTACTTCATCCAAAAATTTGTCATAAACTCTTCTTTCCCGATAGCGCTCTATAGGTTGATGCCATCTTTCTTCCCAATAACATTTGGCAGTGGTACAGTTAAATAGCTCGGCAAAGTTTCGGCTCATCTCTTGATGATTTTCATCTTTTATCAATAAAAGCGCACTTCCGGCTGCTGAGCAACCCCAGTCTACTTCATGGCTAATTTGTTTTAACTGAAGCACTTGATTTGAGAATGGTGAACCATCAGACATTTGTAATTGAAGCTTAAAATCACCTCTTCTATGCTGCTGAATTAACTTTTTTGCTTCACTTAATACGGTCTCATCACTATCTAAATTTCGAAGATCTTTTTCATTAATCTTTCTATCATTTCTCCATTCCTCTCCATTTATTATATTATCGATCTGATTGGTGCGCCAATATTGGGAAACGCCATAGCCAGCTGCAAAAGAAGCTCCTGAGATCGCAAGCATTTTAAGAAAATTTCTTCTTTTTTCGGAGTTCATCATAATGAATTAAAGTGAAAAACTGAATGGAACTAATAGTCCTTCCAGTTTTGAGTAAATTGAAACATTTTGAATTAATTGCTACTCTGCTTCCATCCAATCTAATTGTTCCCACGAATCGCCTTCTTCATTGCTTTGAGGTGTCCCGGGAGTGCTTCGCCCATTTTGAATAATTGAGGTAAGTAGTGACTTCAATTCTTCCGCTTTTTCGGGTTGAGCTTCCACCAAATTATTTTCTTCCCCTTTATCTTCTTGAAGATTAAATAGCTGATGGGGAGGTAATGAATCGATAGCAGGATCATTGGCTTTGGGATAGCTCCACCCACCAGAACCCGGACAAAGTATCAACTTCCAATCCCCTTTTCTGATAGCAAATTCCCCATCAACACTATGATGTACAGTAGCTTCTCTTTGGAAACCTGTTTCTTGCTTTAAAAGTGGCAATAGACTATAACTATCCTCTGCCATGTTTTCGGCTAATGATAATCCAGCAATTTCGGCACAAGTTGCCATAAAATCAGTTGTACAAATAGTAGCATCTGTATTACTCCCCTTAGGAACTTCAGCAGGCCACTTTACTATAAAAGGCACTCTATGCCCTCCTTCATAAATATCTGCTTTATGTCCTCTGAATACATAACTTGGGTCGTGTCCTAATGGGGTCAGTTCTTCAAATTTTGCCCGTGGTGAGCATCCATTATCACTGGTAAAAATAATTATGGTATTTTCTCCTATTCCTGCCTGTTTTACTGCTTCATGTAATTGCCCCATATAATCGTCAACCATCATCACAAAATCACCATAAGGATTTAAGTTACTTTTACCTTGCCACTCCTCAGTAGGAAGTATAGGTGTATGTGGAGAAGGCAAGGGCAAGTATAAAAAGAAGGGGCTTTTAGATTTAGATTTTTCTTCTACATAATTAATCGCCCGCCTAAAAAAATTAGGGGTCACATCTTCATGTACAAAATCAGGGGCAGTGAATCCATCACGCCAAAAGCCCTGGTAATCTTTATTCTCTGTCCGATCGGTAGGAATAGCCGTAGGCATTCCATTTTCTACATACACATAAGGAGGAATATCGAGGGATGCCGCATGCCCATAGGCATAGTCAAAACCTAAGTCGTTGGGATTATTACTCACTGATTTGCTAAAATCGATCACTTCATTTTCATCCATTTTCCAGTCCCAACCCAAGTGCCACTTTCCAATGAATGCCGTACTATAACCCGCTTTTTTAAGCAAAGAAGCTACTGTCTCACGCTCATTTGGAATTAATGCTTTCGATTTCCCCCATAATACCCCAGACTTTAACCTAGTTCGCCAATTGTATCTTCCTGTCAAAATGCCATAACGCGTGGGTGTGCAGACAGATGAAGAAGTGTGGGCATCTGTAAAAGTCATTCCTTCAGCGGCTAATTGATCTAAATGTGGTGTAGCTATTTTCCCTTCAGAATTAAACGCTTTGATATCTCCATAACCCAAATCATCAGCTAAGACATAAATAATGTTAGGCAATTTTGGGCTTTCGTCTTCTTGTACCACTTTGTTTTGACAAGATGTAATAAAAGCTACTATTAGGCAGTAAAACAGGCATTTCATTTTCATATTGGGATAGTATTTATCTTCAAATTATTCAGAAATTATTATTTAATACTGATTAAACTTAGGTAATTGATCGTTTTTAATAAAAAATACATTGACATTAAAAAGTAAATCATACTTATTTCTGACTTGCTGTATATACTTAGAGGTAAGTTAGTATTCATTAGCAAAATCTTGTATTATTCTCTCACACTATTTGCTTAAAAACGTACTTACACAGGATATATCTGTAATTATCATTGTATAATCCCTAAGCGATAAATTATT
>JBCDJE010000561.1:0-3528 GCA_038748185.1 Bacteroidota bacterium | reverse complement strand
ATAAGAAATCAAGTCAATGAATCGAAAAACATTGAGAAATAAAAAATCCTCAGCAGTAAAACTGCCGAGGATTTTATCTAAATTGAGTTGTTGTAAAATTTACTCTTCATCATTTTCTATGGCAACTAATCCTTGTTGGTTGGCTTTCATAATAGCAATATCTACTCCTTTTTTACTGCTCCCTTTTGATAAACCAACAATAATGAAACTACCATCTTCTGTTTCTTTAATATCAAAACCCCTTTGTTCATTTTTACCGCCATTAGCCCGCTCCCAAATTTTATTGCCTTGGGCATCAAATTTTACTAAGTATACATCAAAACCTTTATCACTCACCGATTGTGCTTCTTTGTCCCACACTTCTTGAAACCCTGCAGCAACATAATTACCATCTTTGGTTTCAATAAGAGCAAATGCTTCTTCGGCTGCTAATGCACCAAAAGGTTTATTCCATTTTTCGTTGCCTTCCTTATCGGTTTTAATGATCCAAAAATCTTGGCTGGCATAAGCAAAAGAATAAGTAGAACCAGCAATTATGAAGCCTCCATCTTTGTCTTCTATAACTGCATTAGCTGTTTCGTTATCTCCACCGCCAAAAGTCATATCCCACATTTCATTGCCTTCTTTGTCAATTTGCAATAACCAGATATCCCATTTTCCTTTTCCTTTTGATTCGGTATTCCCAACAATTACATAACCTTTTTCTGTTTTTATCACATCAGTTCCTTCTTCACTATCACTACCTCCATAATATCTTTCCCACTGCTTCTCCCCATTTTCATCAATTTTAATAGCAGTAATTTCTAATGAACCATTTACAAAAGAGTTTCCTACTAATAAATAACCACCACTGTGAGCTTCTACTGCAGCATTGGCCTCATCAATTGTTACATTTGAGCCAAAAGTTTTATTCCATATTTCATTACCAGAAGCATCAATTTTAACTACAAACATATCTTTTATTCCAGGACTACCGCTGTAAGAATCTGAATGACCTACCACTAAGAAATTTCCATCTGAAGTGGCAATTATATCAGAAGCCTCATCAGTTTCTTCTCCACCAAATTTTTTCTCCCATGCTTTATTACCATCCTTATCTATTTTTATTACAACCATATCGGTGTTACTAGAAGTACCCGGTGATGCCCTACCTGCTAAAATCACACTACCATCTTGTAATTGCACTAAAGCTTGTGCTTCATCATAACTTCTACCGCCAAATGTTTTCATAAAAGTTGTACCCGGCTTAATACTACAAGCTGTTATGCGATCGAGTGTAAATTGATCGTTAGGAGCAAATTGCAAAGCTTCTTTGTATTTTACTATTGCAGCATCTAAATCACCAGTATCGAAAACTTTGTTAGCAGCAGTAACCAATTGACTATGCTTTATCTTAATCTCATTATTAACTTCTTTAATTTTTTGCACCAAATATTTATCTCCCGGCTTGTTTTGAAGTGCAATTTCAAAAGCTGACTGTGCTTTCATTATATCGCCAGAAGCATAATAAGTGTCTCCTTGTTTTCTGAATTCCTTATACTTTTTCTTGTCCTGTGCCAAACATGTTAAATGGGCAAGTATCAAAAAAAATAAGACGATTTTTGATTTCATTATGAAATTGTGTTTTAATTTGGATTAGCATTAGCGCTCACTGTAAAAAAATTATCCTAATAACGCAGTATGCCTAAAATTTATTCTTTCTGTTGAGGAGGCTTTCCTTATATCATCACATAAAAAAAAATTACATCATAAGATACTGAAACAAATAACTATTCATATTGCCAACCAAGAGCTTACATTACTTCCCAATAAAGCTTTACTTTTAAAAAAGCACAGAACACTTGTTATAAGTGACCTACATATTGGTAAAGCAGGGCACTTCAGAAAATTTGGGATACCGATTTCCAAAGCCATCCACCAAGATGATATTAAACTATTAACCAAGCTAGTGCGCAATCTGCAAATAAAAAGGCTGTTGATTATAGGCGATTTGTTTCACAGTGAATTCAATAGAGAATGGGAGCTTTTAGTACAATTCTTGGAAGTACATCCACAATTAGAAACCATTTTGGTAGCAGGTAACCACGATCGCTACACAAAAACGATTATGGAAAAACATCTAACAGTTTATGAACAAGCTTATGAAATAGACAAGTTAGTTTTTACTCATGAACCTTTGCTAAAAGAAACAATCAATATTAATATGTATAATATCTGCGGACATATACATCCTGCTGTAAGATTAAACGGATCAGGCAGTCAAACTATAAAACTCCCTTGTTTCTATTTTGGAAAAAACCAAGGTATTTTACCAGCATTTGGTAAATTTACCGGCTCAGCACTTATTCAACCAACCACGCAAGATAAAATTTATGTAATTGCTGGAGAAAAGGTGATGCAAGTACTCTAACAGAGTTTTACATAACTTCCTAAGAATCTGATACTATTTCCGTGGTGTTTAAGAATTTTTTGAACACTAACGTCCTCATAGTGTCCATCAAAATCTATTAGAAACCAATATTTAAAAGTATCCCCTTCTCTTGCAGGACGACTCTCTAGCTTAGTCAAATTAATTCCAGCATCTTCAAATTCTTTTAGGAAACCTGCCAGTGCTCCTGGTCTGTCATTCGTCTTTAATAAAATAGAAGACTTATCAAGCAGTCCTTTTTGGTTATTAAAATGCTTGCTAATAATTAAGAAACGTGTATGATTACTTCTGCTGTCTTCAATATTTTCGAAGAGAATGGGTAACCCATAAAGTTTTGCAGCTATGTGTGAGCAAATAGCGGCCGTTCCTTCCTGTTCTAATGCCAGATTGGCTGCTTTTGAAGTAGAAGAAACTTCAACCAATGGAATATCTTCACCAAAATAATCTAGTAAGAACTTTCTACATTGCCTAAAAGCAATATCTTTAGAGTATATCTTTTTTATTTTATCGAATTTATCTTCTTTTGAAGCAAAGGCAAAATGAATAGGCATAGGTATCTCTGCTACTATCTTTACATCCATCTGCCCTAAAAGGTCTATGGTTTCATTTACCGAGCCTTCTTGGTTATTTTCTATAGGAACTACTCCAAATCTCACCCTTTCCGTTTCTACGCTTTCAAATACCGATTGTATAGTTCTCAGTGAAACATATTCACTCGTAGCACCAAATCTACTTTCTGCTGCTTGATGAGTAAAGCTTCCCTCAGGACCTAAAAAAGCAATTCTTTCTGGTAGTTCCATATTTCTGCTTACCGCGAAAATTTCTAAGAAAATTGCTTCTATAGAAGGCCTTGTTAATAAACCGGTATTCATACTTTCAAGTCGATCAATAATCGCTTTTTCTCTTTCCGGTCTATAAATGATGGTATTGGTAGCTCTTTTTAATTCTCCAACAGATTTTACTACTTCCATCCGTTGGTTTAGCAATGATAATAGTTGGCTATCAATAGAATCTATCTTTCCCCTTAAATCATCTAAACTCATAAACTCTTTATTATAATTTCTTCAAATATTTAATCGAAATTTCGTGAAGTTTCGATT
>JBCDJE010000560.1:0-3530 GCA_038748185.1 Bacteroidota bacterium | reverse complement strand
CTACTCTAAAAGCATGAATATCTTTAGGTTCATAAGCGATTTTAGTACTTCCAGCTTGCTTAAAACTGATTTGATCTGGGCTTTTACGCCAGTATTTATTATCTATCTCACCCCGAATAGTATCTCCATTATTTTTTATAATATAACCAGATTGATAATTCTCTTGTGCAAATAGTTGAAAGGTGGCAAAAATTAAGAAAGGTATAATTGGTAAATATTTATGCATATATCAGGGTTTTAGCGATAAAAATAATTTGATACTACAGGAAATAGTTTTTATAACATGCGAAGATATTTTCAAAAACAGTAAGGTTGTATCTCAACAAACAAATGTTAGGAGAAATTAACTTCTCACTTTAAATCGCTGAAATTTTTAATTTTCTTCATAGTCATCTATCTTAAAGCTCGCTAAGCAACTATGCATCTTTTGTAATTTTTTTGCTAAAACTTAGTTGGCGATTTATTAGCATAACTATGATCAACTGCTTCGATTAATACAGTATAAATTTAACTTGAAAATGAAAAAAATTATCCCTACCTTATTCATTCTACTTCTTGCAGCGCAAAGTATTTCAGCTCAAATAGCTGTGAAAAATTTACAAGTAGAACATAGAAGAAAACCCATTGGTCTTGATGTAAAACAGCCTCGATTTAGTTGGCAACTTACCAGCGAAAAGCGAAACACAATGCAAAGCGCTTATGAAATTCGTGTAGCTAAAAAGGAGGCAGATTTAAAAAGAGGTAAAAACCTCACTTGGTCTTCCGGAAAAGTGAACTCAGATCAGTCTGTTTATGTGAAATACGCTGGGGCAGAACTTGAATCAGATACAAAATATTTTTGGCAAGTAAAAATATGGGATAATACTACCAAAAGCTCAAAATGGAGCGAAGTAGCTTTTTGGCAAACTGCTTTTTTAGATAATGAGTCATGGCAAGCCGAATGGATCGTTCCCGGATATGAAGAAGATACTGTACAGCGACCTAGTCCCTATTTTAGGAAAGAATTTACTACTGCAAAAAGTATCCAATCTGCAACAGCTTATGTGACAGCTCATGGTTTTTATGAAGCTTTTATAAATGGAAAACGTTTAGGCGATGCTTGGCTCACACCAGGTTGGACAAGCTATAAAAATCGTTTACAGTACCAAGTATATGATGTGACTTCCCATCTACAAGGTGGGCAGAATGCCATAGGTGTTTCTTTGGCCAGTGGTTGGTACAGGGGTAAACTCGCGTGGAAAGACGGTATTAATCACTTTGGGAAAGATATTGCCTTACTTTTCCAATTACAAATAACATATACCGATGGCACTGAAGCTATCATCAAATCAGACAATACATGGAAGTGTAGTACCGGACCAATTATTAGCGCAGAAATATACGATGGTGAAGTGTATGATGCCAGAAAGGAAATACAAGGTTGGTATCAAACAGGTTTTGATGATAGTAATTGGAGCAAAGTAACCTTAAAAGATTTTGATAAATCTCATTTAATTGCCACTTATAACGAACCTGTTAGAAAAAAAGAGAACTTCCAGCCTATCAATATCTTCAAAACATCTAACAATGAATTAGTCGCCGATTTTGGTCAGAACCTTGTAGGTTGGGTACAACTGAAAGTAAAAGGCAAAGCAGGAGATAAAATTGATGTCTATCATGCTGAAGTATTGGATAAAGAAGGTAATTTTTATACAACTAATTTGAGAGCAGCCAATCAAAAAAACACCTATATTTTAAAAGGAGGAGAGGAAGAGTTTTATGAGCCCCACTTCACTTTTCAGGGTTTTAGATATATAAAAATAGAAGGTTTTCCTGGTGAGCTTACCAAAGACAACCTGACTGCAGTTGCTTTGTATTCTGATATGGAAAAGACTGGTACATTCACTTCATCCGATTCTCTCATCAACCAATTACAGCACAACATCCAATGGGGACAGCGAGGAAATTTCTTAGATGTACCTACCGATTGCCCACAGCGTGATGAAAGATTGGGTTGGACAGGTGATGCGCAAGCCTTTGCCAGAACCGCAGCTTATAATTTCGATGTAAAAAACTTCTTTTCAAAATGGTTGCAAGATTTAGAAGTTGACCAGATCAATGGAAGTGTACCTCACGTGATACCCAATGTACTAGGAGAAAAAGCACATGGTTCTGCCGGTTGGGCGGATGCTGCAACCATTATTCCATGGACTATGTACCTGGCTTATGGAGATACCGCAGTTCTTGAAGCCCAATATGAGAGTATGAAAGCTTGGGTAGAATACATCAAATCTAAAAGTAAGAATGATCTATGGAATACGGGTTTTCATTTTGGTGATTGGTTATTCTATAGACCTGATGACGACAATAGCGGCAGAGCTGCTGTAACCGATAAATATCTAATAGCCCAGTCTTTCTATGCACATTCAACTGACTTGCTGGTAAAAACAGCTAAAGTTTTAGGTAAGACAGATGATATAGAAAAATATAAAAAACTACTTAAAAATATTAAGGCTGCCTATAATAAAGAATATGTTACCGGAAATGGTAGATTAGTTTCCAGTACACAAACCGCTTATGTACTTGCATTGCAATTTGATATGTTACCAGAAAATCTGAGACAACAAGCAGCAGAAAGATTGGTACAAAATATAAAAGACTATAACTACCACCTCACTACAGGTTTTCTTGGTACGCCTTACCTTTGCCATGTATTGAGCGCCTATGGGTACAATGATGTTGCCTACACCCTACTCATGCAAAAAAAGTATCCTTCATGGTTGTATCCGGTAACCATGGGTGCCACAACCATTTGGGAACGCTGGGATGGTATTAAACCTGACAGTACCTTTCAGACACCTTCTATGAACTCTTTTAATCATTATGCTTATGGGGCAATTGGTGACTGGATGTACAGAAATACAACAGGCATTGACACAGAAGAATCTGCACCCGGTTATAAGAAAATCACTATCAAACCAGTAATTGGAGGTGGATTTACCCATGCTAAAGCGACCTATGCTTCTAATTATGGGGAGATTCTTTCTGGCTGGGAAATGACTGAAAACGAATTAACCATGAGTGTAAACATTCCTGTAAATACTACTGCCACTGTTTATATACCCACAGACTCAAGAGAAGCAGTAACAGAAAGTGGTAAGTTATTAAATGAAATAAAAGGGATAGAAATTTTGGGAATGGAAAACGATTATTTAAAAATGAAAATAGGTTCTGGAAAATACAGCTTTAAAGTGGCTCAGCAAAGTGAATAGGTTTCATCTCAAATAATTCTTATGGATCCACTGAAAGGAATCTTAAAGGAAGTTTTCAGAAAAGATAAACGAAATAAATTTACATTTTTAACAGGAGCAGGAATTTCAGCTGAAAGTGGAATTCCTACATATAGGGGTTCAGATGGTATATGGGTAAAAGGCACTAAAAATTATAAACCTGAAGAATTTGGTACTTATAGATATTTTATTGAACACCCGGAAGAAGTATGGCAATACACTTTATATAGAAAAAAAATATTAGAAGAGGCTACACCCAAT